>NZ_JAEFCH010000020.1:0-66648 GCF_016406015.1 Acidovorax sp. IB03
GGGCTATGAAGAGTGGATAGCGTTTAGAGTCTATGCAATCGTCCGGGATGCGACACATAGGCCAATAAGATAAAGCGCCAACCGCTATCAAATCGATACTAAATATGTTCCTGCAAGCCCGCCTTCAACCCCAACAACCCGCTGGAGCAGCCCGATGAAACGGCTGTTCGACGTCGTCGCTTCAGCCTGCGCGCTGCTGCTGCTGGCCCTGCCCTTGTTGGTCGTGATCTGGATGGTGCGCCGCAAGCTGGGCAGCCCGGTATTTTTTACCCAAATGCGCCCGGGCCTGCAGGGCAAGCCGTTCTTGATGGTCAAGTTCCGCACCATGACGGATGCGCGTGGGCCCGATGGTGCGCTGTTACCCGATGCCGACCGCCTGACGCCCTTTGGCCGCTTTCTGCGCGCCAGCAGCCTGGATGAATTGCCCGAGCTGTGGAACGTGCTCAAGGGCGACATGAGCCTGGTGGGCCCGCGCCCGCTGCTGATGGAGTATTTGCCGTTGTATTCGCCCGAACAGGCACGCCGCCACGCGGTGCGCCCCGGCGTCACCGGCTGGGCGCAGGTCAATGGCCGCAATACCCTGAGTTGGGACGACAAGTTCAAGCTGGACGTGTGGTACGTGGACCATCGCTCCCTGTGGCTTGACCTGAAGATTCTGTGGCTGACCGTGCGCAAGGTGCTGGTGCGCGAGGGCATCAGTGCGGCGGGCGAGGCGACAATGGGGAAGTTCACCGGCAGCAGCACGAACCGGGTTTCATGATAAAAATGGCATCTAACGCTTACCAGAAAAGCGCCAGCAGCTATAAATAGAGGAGCAAACGCCATGCAATCAAATCTGTACGCCGTGTATGGCGCCAGCGGTTACGGTCGCGAAGTGATGCCGCTGGCACGCCAGCAGTTGGCGCAAGCGGGCGTGGCGCCTGACAGGCTGGTGTTTGTGGATGATGCGCCGGGGCCGGCCCAGATCAATGGCCAGCGGCTGCTGACTTATGCACAGTTTCTGGCCGAGCCCGCTGCTGCCCGCCATGCTGTATTGGCCATTGCCAGCGGTGGCGTGCGTGAGAAGCTGGCGCAGCGGTGCACGCAAGACGGCGTGCACGCTTGGGGCGTAAGCGCCGCCAATGTGGTGCGCATGGATGCGGTGGCGCTGGGCGAGGGGGTCATCCTGAGCCCCTTTGTCACTTTGACCAGCAACATCCGTATTGGCAGGCACTTCCATGGAAACATTTACAGCTATGTCGCGCACGATTGCGTGATTGGAGACTTTGTCACGTTTGCACCGGGTGTGCACTGCAACGGCAACATCGTGGTGGAAGACCATGCCTACATAGGCACGGGCGCCGTGATCAAGCAAGGCCTGCCTGGCCAGCCCCTGGTGATTGGCCGGGGCGCGGTGGTGGGGATGGGCGCCGTGGTCACCAAAAGCGTGGCTCCAGGCGCCACGGTGGTGGGCAATCCGGCACGCCCCGTGGTATGTGCGTAACTTTTAAGATTTGTCCACAATTGGTTACAACGTTTATCATGCCAGCGTAAGCACTTTTCATTTTTGTTGGATACGCACATATGTTGAACACGCCGTTTTCACCGTGGCCCAGCTTTTCTGACGAAGAGGCCAATGCCGCGCGTGATGTGATCTTGTCCAACAAGGTCAACTACTGGACGGGTAGTGAGTGCCGTAACTTTGAAAAAGAGTTTGCGGCCTGGGCTGGCGCCAGCCATGCCGTGGCGCTAGCCAATGGCACGCTGGCGCTGGACGTGGCTTTGAAGGCGCTGGGCGTGGGGCCGGGCGACGAGGTGGTGGTTACCCCACGCACCTTCATGGCCAGTGTGTCGTGCGTGGTCAATGCCGGCGCCACGCCAGTATTTGCAGATGTAGAGGCTGACAGCGGCAACCTGAGTGCTGCCACCATTTCGGCGGTGATCACGCCGCGCACGCGCGCGGTGATTGTGGTGCACCTTGCGGGCTGGCCCTGCGACATGGACCCCATCATGGATTTGGCCCGCGAGCATGGCCTGAAGGTCATTGAAGACTGCGCCCAGGCCCATGGCGCACGTTACAAGGGCCGCAGTGTAGGCACCATAGGGCATGTGGGCGCCTGGAGCTTTTGCCAGGACAAGATCATGACCACCGGCGGCGAAGGCGGGATGGTCACCACCAACGACGAGGCGCTGTGGCGGGCCATGTGGGCGTACAAAGACCATGGCAAGAGCTACGAGGCGGTGTATGAACGCACGCACCCACCGGGCTACCGCTGGTTGTGTGATGGTTTTGGCACCAACTGGCGCATGCTGGAGGTGCAGGCGGCCATCGGCCGCATTCAGCTGCGCCATATGTCCGACTGGACGACGCAACGCACCAGGAATGCAGCGGCACTGCACCAGGCGTTAACGCCATTTGCTGGCCCTGACGGGGTACTCTGTTTGCCAGTTGTTCCCAGCCACAGTGTGCATGCTTTTTACAAGTGGTACGCCTATGTGCGCCCCGAAAACCTGGCCCCCGGCTGGACGCGGGACCGCATCTTGGAACAAGTGGGCGCCGCAGGCGTGCCGTGCTACCAGGGTAGCTGCTCAGAGGTCTATCTGGAAAAAGCCTTTGAAGGCACGGGATGGCGCCCGAGGCAACGCTTGCCCGTGGCGCGCAAGCTGGGCGAAACCAGCTTGATGCTGCTGGTGCACCCTACCCTCACGGCATCAGATACCGACAACGCCTGCCGGGTTCTGACGCAGGTGCTCGAAGCGGCGTCGTTGCCTGCATTGAAGCTTGCATGAGTGCCGGTATCCAGTCAGCGGCGTACCGGGTTTCGGCCGCCAGGTGGAAATTGATGTTTTTACTGGCCTTGTGGGTCACGCTGTTTTTGTTGCTGCTACCCGGGGAGGCAATACTGTCGCTGAAAATTTGGGTGGCCTCGTGGTTACCCTATGCCCAGATGCTGGATGAGTCCAGCGTTACCGACAATTCGGACAAATGGGTGCATTTTTCATTGTTCGCCGTGCTCGGGGCGCTGACAGCGCGTATTTGGTCGGGTCACCGCGCGCACAGTGCCGCACTGTTGGGGCTTGTGGCCTTGGCCATAGGCACCGAGTGCATTCAGCACTTCATACCCGGGCGCAGCGCCAGCTTTGGCGACTTCGCAATCGATATCGTTGGCCTGGCGGCAGGCTCCATCGTGATGCAGATGCGCGAACGCCGGGCCGCCCCGGCGCGGCTCAGTGCTTCAGGTGGCGGCAGCGGCGGGCGATGATGATGCCCGCTTGGCTTACTTGGCACAACCATTGATGACCCATAAAAATTACGTAGTCAGGCAGCTGGTCCATATGCCGCGCCCGTTGAAACGGGTACTGGCATTGGCCACAGATGCGCTTTTGTGTACCGCGACAGTGTGGCTGGCGCTGTGTCTGCGCCTGGAAAGCTGGGTGAGCCTTCAACCCATGCATTGGTGGGCCGTAGCAACCGCTGTATTGCTGTCTGCGCCTATTTTTTACGGCTACGGTCTCTACGCCAGTATCTTCAGATACGCCGGGTGGCAGGCCATGCTGGCCCTGGTTCGGGCCATGGGCGTTTATAGCCTGGCGTACATGACCGTATTTACCGTCGTGGGGGTTTCCGGCGTGCCCCGCACCTTGGGAGTATTGCAACCGCTGCTGCTGTTTATCGGTGTGGGTGTCAGCCGCGTTCTGGTGCGATTTTTTTTGGGCGATCTGTATCGCAGCATTATTAACAAGCGCAAGGCACCGGGGGTGTTGATCTATGGGGCGGGCTCTGCCGGGCGGCAGCTGGCCTCAGCACTGGGCCACTCTGCCGAGCATCGTCTGCTGGGGTTTATTGACGACCACCCTGGATTGCAAGGGCGCCAGCTGGATACCGTACCGATCTATGCGCCTGCCGATTTGCCGGCCCTTTTGCACAAGCTTCAGGTGACGGATGTCCTGTTGGCGATACCATCGGCGACTCACAAGCGGCGTCTTGAAATCGTTGATTTTCTGCGCGCTTTTCCGGTGCACGTGCGCACGCTGCCGGGAGTGGCAGATCTGGCGAACGGGCGCGTGTCTTTGAACGATATCGCCGAACTCGACATCGAAGATCTGCTGGGGCGTGACCCTGTAGCGCCAGACCCTGTGCTCATGCCCAGGCATGTGCGGAACAAGGTGGTCATGGTGACTGGAGCAGGCGGCTCGATCGGCCAGGAGCTGTGCCGCCAAATCGTGCAAGAAGCACCCAAGACGCTGTTGCTGGTGGAGCTGAGCGAATACTCTCTGTACCAGGTACAACAAAGTTTGGAGGCCGCGCTGACAAATCTGCGCCCCAGCGTGGTGGATGTAGAGCTGGTCCCCTTGCTGGCCTCTGCCCGCGATGAACAGCGCATGACGGAGATCATTGCCACCTGGCGCCCCGAGACGATCTACCATGCTGCCGCCTACAAGCACGTCCCTCTGGTTGAACACAACATGCTGGAGGGCTTGCGCAACAACGTGTGGGGAACCTGGATTTGCGCCAAGGTGGCCGCCGCCCACAGGGTTGCCAATTTCGTGTTGATCAGTACAGACAAAGCGGTGCGGCCCACCAATGTCATGGGCGCAAGCAAGCGGCTGTCCGAAATGGTGCTGCAAGCGTTGGCCGCGCAACCCCACCAATCCACTTGCTTCACCATGGTGCGTTTTGGCAACGTGCTGGGCTCGTCCGGATCCGTGGTGCCACTTTTCAGGCAGCAAATCGCGCAAAAGGGGCCCATTACCCTGACGCACACAGACATTACCAGGTACTTCATGACGATTGCCGAGGCATCGCAACTGGTCATCCAGGCCGGAGCAATGGCTGATGGTGGAGATGTTTTTGTGCTGGATATGGGTGAACCCGTGCGCATTTACGACCTGGCAAGCCGCATGGTCGAACTGTCGGGTTTGCGGGTACGCAACGATGCCAACCCGCACGGTGATATCGAGATCCGTATCACGGGCTTGCGCCCTGGGGAAAAACTGTATGAAGAGCTGTTGATTGGCGACGGCGTACAGCCTACAAGCCATCCCCGCATCATGAAGGCCCACGAAGTGTTCCTCCCATGGAGCCAACTCGAGCCCCGGCTTCACACACTGGAAAGCGCCATGGCCGCCTTCGACATGGACAAGACCCGCGCTCTGATGATGGAACTGGTGTCCGGGTACCAGCCAGCCAACGGACTGGTGGATTGGGTCTACCGGGAAGAGCAGCGCCAAAGGGCTCATTACCCCAAAGGACACAACAGCACCCCGTCATCCCCGTCATCCCCGTCATCCCTGTCATCCCTGCCAAGTGTCGAGGCAATGCCGTCGACGCCCGCACAGTGGTCTCAAATTTGATTGAGACGACTGGCCTCAGCCTAAGGCATGATTCAACGCGGCAAAGCCTCCGGCTTTACCCCCACAACCCGCAATGACAATGCCTCCCGGAGCATCGGTGAATCTCGCCCAAGGGTCGTCGAGCATGGCACGCGAGCAACACTGTTGCTGACAAACTCCCCCAAAGGTGCTAGCATGGCTCCCATTGTCGTAAAGAATGGAGTCCCATATGAAAAAACTCGCCGTACTTGTTGCAGTAGGCTCACTGGCAGCTGCAGCCAGCGCCCAAGAGACTATTGGCACGCTCCAAGGCGTGACAGGCGCCGTGAGCATCAGCGGCAAGAACTTCGTTTCCAAAGCAAAAGACGGGGCCGGGCTCACTGATGGGGCTTCCGTGCTGGTGTCTAGCACAGGCAAGGCAACAATTGTGCTGAAGAACGGCTGCACTGTATCTCTGGGAGCCAACCAGCATCTGACTGTGAACTCCAAGTTGCCGTGCGAACAAATATCCGCCTCGGTGAAGCACCTTTTCCCTGCTTATCAGGTCGCACAAGCGCCTGTTGGAGCTGGTCTGCCGCCGTCTCCGCCAGCTGTTTCATCTGCTGGCATCGCCCCGGTCGGGCCTATGCCTGGCGGTGTTGCTTGGGGACCGCTGGTTGGTTTTGCGGCCGTGGGAGCTATCGCGATTCACAGTGTCAACAACAATAATAACAACTCGGTATCTGGTTTGTAATTGACTACTACGTTCGAGACTATTCAAACCCAAAAAACCAGCCAAGTGTTATCTTGGCTGGTTTTTTTATGTGCGGGCGGCACTCTCTTCCTTGCGCCTTTGATCAGGGGAGGAAACCGTCATATTGCGCTGGTAGTGCTTCTCGCCTTGGGCTTGATAGTCGCTGCAGCGTTATTGGCACACGCAAGCTACCAATGGTTGGCCGCCGACAGGGTAACTCGATCCGGGATCCCAAAACTTTCGATCACGGATATTAGGCACGAAAGCAGCACCGTCACCTCAGGTGGGTTCTGGTGGATGCTGGTGATGTTGGTCGTGTTGAGTCCGATATGGGTCAGCGCGGTTCAACTTGTTCCTATCGGCAACGAAACATGGAGCAATCTGGCTGGGCGGGCAAGTTATCTCACAGCCCTGGCTTCCGCTGAAGTTCCTGTGCCAAACGCTCTTCCCATCAGTCTCGTCCCTTCCGCAACGTGGGCAGCGCTTTGGGCCACCGTACCGGTCTCAGCGGTGTTTGTTGCGGCATTGCTTCTGGGCCAGCGTGACGTGGAAAAATTGCTGCTGTTGCTTTTTTTTGCTGCCGGCATCCAGGCGATTTTGGGTCTCCTCCAACTCATCCAAGGACCCAAAAGCGCTTTTTATTTTGAATCTGCTTTTAGTGGAATTATTGGAAGTTTTAATAACAGAAACCACCTGGCAGATTTTTTAGCCATGCTTATCCCACCATGGTTTTATTTTCTGATGATTTTTTTGAAAAAGAAAAAAAATAGTCGAGAATCGAAACGCTCAAATCTTTCCTCTGCAACGCCACTATGGTTTTTTGGCGGTTTCGCAATGCTTGTCATGATTTTATTGACACGCTCCCGCGGAGGTTTGATTGCGGTGACATCAGTTTTATTTTTGACCATTCTTTTTTATATCGCAACCCAAGGCAAAAATTTCAAACTGATTCACAAACTGAGTGTTGTTGTAGTTTTTCTGTTGTTTTCGATTTTCGCATTAATGGCAGTTGACACCGACACACTCGCTCAAAGGTGGGAAGGGCAACAGTTTAAAACCGATGCAGAGATACGCAATGCGTATGCATTGGCGACCCTGAACGGCGCGCGAACGTTTTGGCCTTGGGGTAGTGGCATGGGCACTTTTGAGGCAGTTTTCCCACGTTTTCAGCCTCTCCAAACGCCGGGTTACGTTCCTCATGCTCACAATGACTATGCCCAGATGCTCATGGAACTGGGTGCAGCCGCCCCGGTCATCTTGACGGCTGCTGCAATTCTCGTTGGTTGGCAGATACTTGTTTTATGGCGTGCTGCAAAACGTAGGCGAGGCACAACCACTGAAATATCACTCAGGGTTTTTTCTGGCCTGGGCGCACTAGCACTCCTAATACACAGCTGGGTGGAGTTCAATATGCACATTCCTGCATTGGCCATAACCGCTGCATTCTTGGCAGGTATTTTTTTGAGGCCCCTCTCCTCCCACGTTGAATCTCGGTCCAAGGCGACGGGGACGCCCTCCAGCGTCAGTACGGCCTAAATCAACCCGTATTGCGCAACCCCGCTGCAATCCCGTTGATGGAGATGTGGATACCTGTCTGCACCCGCTCATCGCCCTGCCCCGCACGCCAGCGGCGTACCAGTTCGACCTGCAGGTGGTGCAGTGGGTCGATGTACGGAAAACGGTGCTTGATGGACCGCGCCAGGGCCGTGTTGTGCGCCAGACGCTGCTTGTCGCCAGTGATACGGGTGAGCGCATCGGCCGTGCGGTGCCACTCAGCCTCGATGGCGGTGAACACCTTCTTGCGCAGGCGGGCATCAGTCACTAACTCGCTGTAGCGGGATGCCAGAGCCAGATCGCTCTTGGCCAGCACCATGTCCATGTTGGACAGCAGCGTGCGGAAGAACGGCCACTGCCGGTACATGCGCTGCAGCAGGGCCAACTGGGTCTTGGGGTCTTTGCCCTCGGCATTCACAAAGGCTTCGACGGCAGAACCAAAGCCAAACCACCCCGGCAACGTAAGACGGCACTGCCCCCAGCTGAAGCCCCACGGAATGGCACGCAAGTCCTCGATCTTCTGGCTGGCCTTGCGCGATGCGGGGCGCGATCCAATATTCAGCTCGGCGATCTCGCGGATGGGCGTGGAGTTGAAGAAGTACTCGGTAAAGCCCGAGGTCTCGTACACCAGCGCGCGGTAGCTGGCCATGCTGGCCAGCGAGAGCTGCGCAGCAGCATCCAGAAACGCCTTGGTGGCAGGCTTGGTGGGCTGCAGCAAGGTGGCTTCGAGCGTGGCGGCCACCAGGGTTTCGAGGTTGCGGCGGCCGATTTCGGGGTTGGCGTATTTCGACGCGATGACTTCGCCCTGCTCCGTCAGGCGAATCTGCCCGCGCACCGTACCAGGCGGCTGCGCCAGGATGGCCTGGTAGCTGGGACCACCGCCCCGGCCCACCGTGCCGCCCCGGCCGTGGAACATGCGCAGCTGGATGCCGTGGCTGGTGGCAAGTTCGTCGAAGAGTTCGACGAGGGCAATCTCGGCGCGGTACAGCTCCCAGTTGCTGGTGAAGATGCCGCCGTCCTTGTTGCTGTCGCTGTAGCCCAGCATGATGTCCTGCTCGCCACCACTGCGCTGCACCAATGCCGCCACGCCGGGCAGCGCATAGAACTCGCGCATGATGGGCGCGGCGTTGCGCAGGTCTTCGATGGTTTCGAACAACGGTACCACGATGAGGTGGTTCTTCGATTCGGCATCGAGCGTGCCGTTCATCAAGCCCACTTCCTTTTGCAGCAGCAGCACTTCGAGCAGATCGCTCACCGTTTCGGTGTGGCTGATGATGTAGTGGCGAATGGCTTCGTGGCCAAACCGCTCACGCATCACCCGGGCGGTTTCAAAAATGGCAAGCTCGCCCTGGGTGTGGGCCGAATACTCGGCGCACACCACGCGCAGCGGGCGTGCGTCATTCAGCAGCTTGATCAGCAGCGCGCGCTTGGCGGCCTCTTGCAGGCCCGCGTAGTTCGGCTCGATGCGCGCCTTGGCCAGCAATTCGGCCACCACCTCTTCGTGCTTGTCAGAGCTTTGGCGCAGGTCCACCGTGGCCAGGTGGAAGCCAAACACCTGCACGGCGCGGATCAACGGGTGCAGACGCTCTTGCGCCAGCGCTTCGCCATGGTGTGACTTGAGTGATGTCTCGATCACACGCAGATCGGCCAGAAACTCCTCTGCGCTGGCGTAGGCATTCTGGGGCGCAACGGCATGGCGCGCGGCCTCACCGCCCGTCAGGTCTTTGAGCGATGCCGCCAGGCGGGCGTAAATGCCGGTGAGGGCGCGACGATAAGGCTCATCCACACGATGCTCGCTGGTGTCGGGCGAGCGCTGAGCCAGGGCTTCCATCTCGGGCGACACCCGCACCAGGCGCGCAGACAAAGACAGTTCTCCACCCAGGTAGTGCACCTCGGTCAGGTAGTGGCGCAGCGCCACGTCAGACTGTCGGCTCAGTGCGTATTGCAGCGTTTGCGCAGTGACGTTGGGGTTGCCGTCGCGGTCGCCGCCAATCCATTGGCCCATGCGCAGAAAACTGTGCACGGGGTATTGGCCCAGTTCGGCTTCCAGGTCCGCATAGATCTTCGGGATCTCGCGCAGGAAGGTGGCTTCGTAATACGACAGCGCGTTCTCGATCTCATCGGCCACGGTGAGCTTGCTGTAGCGCAGCAGGCGCGTTTGCCACAGCTGCGCCACGCGGGCACGCAGCAAGGCTTCGTTGGCGGCCAGTTCGCGAGGGGTGAGCGCGTCCTTGGCGCTGTTGTAAAGCTGCGCGCGCACCTGGATGTCATCGCGCACGGCCAGCAGTTGGGCGATGTCGCGCTCGGCGTCCAGAATGCTCTTGCGCTGAACTTCGGTGGGGTGGGCGGTGAGCACGGGTGCCACGTAGCTGCCGGCCAGCGTTTGCGAAATCGTCTTGGGCGCAATGCCGGCCCAGCGCAGGCGCGACAGGGCCACTTCAATGCTGCCTTCTTGCGTATCGCCCGCACGTTCATGCACAGCGCGGCGGCGGATGTGGTGGCGGTCTTCCGCCAGGTTGGCCAGGTGACTGAAATAGGTGAAGGCGCGGATCACGCTCACCGTCTGGTCGCCCGAGAGGGACTTGAGCAGCTTCTTGAGCGCGCGGTCGGCGTCCTGATCGGCATCGCGGCGGAAAGCCACAGACAGCTTGCGCACCTGCTCGACCAGTTCGTAGGCCTCCACCCCCTCTTGCTCACGGATCACGTCGCCCAAAATACGCCCCAGCAGGCGGATATCGTCAATCAGGGGCTGGTCCTTGTCGGATCGTTTCATGCGCGAGGGTCTCCGGAGATGGGAAAGAGGTGCCCGATCAGCGCCGCTACTGCAATAGACACGCGCCACATCAAGGTCACCGATGCGGGCGCATGCTAGCATCGCCCGCCGCAGAATGATTACAAACAGGTTACGAACTTGAGCCCCGTCCAATCCCCCCTTTCCATCGTCATCGCCACCCGCGAAAGCCGCCTTGCGCTGTGGCAGGCAGAGCATGTGCAGGCACTTTTGCGCGCAAGGGGCCACTCTGTGGAACTGCTGGGCATGACCACCAAGGGCGACCAGATTCTGGACCGCTCGCTATCCAAGGTGGGGGGCAAGGGGCTGTTCGTGAAAGAGCTGGAAGTGGCGCTGGAAGAAGGCCGCGCCCACATCGCCGTGCACTCGCTCAAAGATGTGCCGATGGAGCTTCCTGAAGGCTTCGCACTGGCCTGCGTGATGGAGCGCGAAGACCCCCGTGACGCATTCGTTTCGCCGCGCTACGCCAGCCTAGAAGCGCTGCCGCAAGGTGCGGTGGTGGGCACATCCAGCCTGCGCCGCCAGGTGCTGCTGCAAGCCCTGCGGCCTGACCTGAAGATTGAGCCCCTGCGCGGCAACCTCGACACCCGTTTGCGCAAGCTCGACGAAGGCCAGTACGACGCGATTGTTCTGGCCGCAGCGGGCCTCAAACGGCTGAAGATGGGCGAGCGCATCCGCGCCACATTCGCCCCCACCGCCATGCTGCCTGCCGCGGGCCAAGGGGCCCTGGGCATTGAAGTGCGCAGTGATCGCCAAGACTTGATTGACGCCCTTGCGCCGCTGGCCCACATGCCCACCTGGCTGACGGTGACGGCCGAGCGCGCGGTGAGCCGTGCCATGGGTGGCAGCTGCTCCATGCCCTTGGCCGCCCATGGCACCCTGACCGGCACCACCCTGCAGCTCGATGCCGCATGGGGCGACACGGAAGGCAAACTCCCCTTGGTGCGCGCCAGCGCCAGTGCTACCGTCACCACGCTGGCCCAGGCGGATGCGTTGGGGCTTGCCATTGCACAGCAACTGCGCGATGGCGGTGCCGTCGGCACAACGCCTGCCACCGCGGGCTGAATCACCCAGGCGGCGCCTTGCATCCCCCGCAAGTCATCGTGACCCGGCCAGCGCGTGAAGCCGCGCACTGGGTGGGCCAGTTGACCCAGCGGGGCATTGCTGCGGTAGCGTTGCCCTTGATCCACGTGGGCCCCGCCTCTGAACCCACGCTGCAACAGGCCCTGCAGCACGCATGCAGCCGTTTGGACAGCTACCGCGCTGCCATGTTTGTCAGCGGCAATGCGGCCTTGTATTTTCTTGAATCATTTCATGCTCTAGCGCCCATCCATAAAGCGCCAGCAGCTATCAAAACAAGAGCATGGTCACCCGGTCCAGGCACAGCGCGCGTGTTGCAAGAGGCTGGCTGGCCCGCCCCCCTGATTGATGGGCCCGCAGCCCACGCACCGCAGTTCGACTCCGAAGCGCTGTGGGAGCAAGTCCACACCCAGGTTCGCCCGGGGGATCGCATCCTGATCGTGCGTGGCCGCTCTGCCGGCGTGCACGAAAACCAGGGTTCCGGTCGCGACTGGCTGGCCCGCCAGATCGAAGCCGCCGGGGGGCATGTGGATTTCGTGGTGGCTTACGAGCGTGGCGCCCCGCAGCTGTCAGCGGATGATTTAGCCCTCGCCCGCCAGGCATCCCACAACGGATCCCTGTGGCTGCTCAGCAGCTCCGAAGCCGTCGCCCATCTGGTTGAATCGTTGCCGCAGCACCACTGGCACACCGCCCGCGCACTGGCCACCCACCCCCGTATTGCGCAGGCAGCCCACGACGCCGGCTTTGGCGAGGTGCGGGAATGCCGTCCAGCGCTTGCGGACGTGGTGGCCTCGATAGAATCGGGCGCATGAGCTCTGCGCCACCCAACGATCTTCCACAGCCCCCTGCTGCCGCCATTGCACCGCCCCCCGCTGAGGCAGTGATAGCACCGGCCGCCGCCCCTGGGCGCGCCACGGGCGTGGGCATCACCCACTTGTTGCTGGGCGTGGTGGCGGCAGCGGCACTCGCCAGCAGCGTCATGCTGTGGCAAAAGCTCACCGGCATCCAGGAACAGCTGGCGCGGCAGTCGGCAGACTCGGGGGCGCTGGCGATTGAGGCGCGCACCATCGCCCGACAGGCGGAAGATCAAGTCCGAGAAATGTCTGCCCGGCTTTCGGTGGCAGAAGCCCGCGTGAGCGAAGTGGCGCTGCAGCGCAGCCAGCTTGAAGAGCTGATGCAAAGCCTGTCGCGCTCACGCGACGAAAACCTGGTGGTGGACATTGAATCAGCCATCAGGCTGGCGCAGCAACAGGCCCAGCTCACTGGCAGCCTCGATCCACTGGTCGCAGCCCTGAAAACCGCCAACCAGCGCATCGAGCGCGCCGCCCAGCCGCGCCTGGCGCCCCTGCAAAGGGCCATCGGCCGCGATCTGGACCGGCTGACCCGCGCTGCCGTGACGGACACCGCCGGCCTGCTGGGTCGGCTGGACGAGCTGGTACGCCAGGTGGATGACCTGCCCGTGCTCAACGCCGTGGCGCAGGCAGCAGCCACGCGGCGCCTGTCAGCACCCGCCGCAACCAGCACCGCCGCTGACCTGGCCAACCTGCCCTGGTGGCAAGCCACCCTGCAGCGCAGCTGGGAAGTGGTGCGCGACGAAGCCCGCGGGCTGGTACGCGTCAGCCGCATTGATCAGCCAGAAGCCATCTTGCTGGCCCCTGACCAGACCTTCTTCCTGCGCGAAAACCTCAAGCTCAAGCTGCTCAATGCCCGCCTGGGCGTGCTGGCACGGCAATACGACTCAGCCCGCGCCGACCTGGCAGCCGCCACCGCGGCGCTGAACAAATACTTTGACCCCACCTCGCGCCGCACCCAGAACGCAGCCACCATGCTGCAGCAAGCCCAGCAGAACATGAAGGGCGCTGAGCTGCCACGGCTGGACGAAACCCTCTCTGCGCTGGCGACCGCCGCCGCAGGCCGATAAAGAGGGCCCCCAGCATGCGCGCAGCTCTCTGGCTCTTGGCATTGTTTGGCGTGGCCGTGGCTGCTGCGCTGTTTGCGGGCAACAACCAGGGCACTGTCACCCTGTACTGGCCGCCCTACCGCGTAGACCTGTCACTCAATCTGGTCGTGCTGCTGCTGGTGGGCGGATTCACCACGCTGTACGCGGCCCTGCGGGCCCTGGCAGCCCTGCTGGCACTGCCCCACCAGGCCCGCCGCTGGCGCGTGCAGCAAAAAGAACGCGCCATGCACCATGCGCTGCTGGACGCGCTAACGCACATGCTGGCCGGGCGCTTCCTGCGCTCTCGCAAATCAGCGCTGGCTGCGCTGGCGCAAGAAGGTGCATTGCAGTCCGCTGGCGAGCCGGTACCCCATGGCAAGCAACTGCGCGCGCTGGCGCATCTGATTGCGGCCGAATCCTCCCATGCCCTGCAAGACCGGGCCACGCGCGAAAGCCACCTGCAAAACGCCCTGGAAGAGGCCCCCGCCAAGGGCAACGGGCAAGACCAGGAACTGCGTGAGGGAGCCCAGATTCGCGCCGCCCGCTGGAGCCTGGACGACCGGGACCCCAACGCAACCCTGGAGCGCCTCGCTGCGTTGCCACAAGGGGCGGCCCGTCGCACTCTGGCGCTGCGCATTCGCCTCAAGGCCACACGCCAGGCACGGCAAACCCGTGAAGCGCTGGACACCGCCCGTTTGCTGGGCAAGCACCGCGCGTTCTCGGCAGGTGCTGCGCAAAGCATCGTGCGCGGACTGGCCATTGAACTCATCCAGTCGGCGCACGACCCCGCGCAGCTGGTGCAGATCTGGGCATCGCTGGAAAACTCTGAGCGCAACATGCCCGAACTGGCGGTGCAAGCCGCCCAGCGCCTGGCCCATCTGGGTGGCGATCCGGCCCAGGTGCGAGCCTGGCTCCTGCCCGTGTGGGAGCGCATGGTAGAGCTGCCCGATGGCCTGCCCGAAGGACTGGCGCTGAAGCTCATCCATTGCCTAGAAGACGGGTTGTCCACCATCGACGCCGGCTGGCTGGCGCGCATTGAAGCAGCGCAACAGGCCAACCCTCGCGATGCACGGTTGCAGTACTTGGCAGGCATGGCCTGCCTGAAACGGCAGCTTTGGGGCAAGGCACAGCAGCTGCTGACGCAAGCAGCATCACAGCTGACCGACAAATCCCTGCGCGCCAGCGCCTGGCGCAACTTGGTCGAGCTGGCAGAACAGCGGGGCGACAGCGAAGCCGCTGCCCGCGCCTGGAAATCTGCCGCGCAGCAGCAACGCTGAGTTCGGAGGGCTGCAACAGCCCTCACACCCCTTCTCCCTGCCTTTCTCAGCCAGCACAGGTACGGCCAAGGTCTGCCGTACCGCCATGGCCCCCTTTGCCCTAGCCCCCTTGTAGATCCTTGGTGTTGACCACCAGGGAAAGCCACGTTTTGCGTGCAATGCGCCATCTCAAACGTTGGGGAACTTTGATTGCAGAGGCTATATCAATTCAGTTTTTTTGAACCAAGGCAACAATTCGCCTGAAACCGACACGGGCCGCCGCTTCCTAAACTGCAGGTATTGCAGCGATGGCACTGGCTCCCAAGCCAGCCCTTCTGCCCCCTTACTTTCGACCAATACACCCCATGTCATCGCTCTCTTACGAAACGGGCTCCAGGCCCCTGCGGTACTCAGGCACCGCCATGCTGCTGCACTGGGTGCTGGCCATCGCACTGATCGCGATTTTTGGCCTGGGCCTTTACATGACCGGGCTTCCCTTCTCGCCCCAGCGGCTCAAGCTCTACAACTGGCACAAATGGGCGGGCGTGACGATTTTGGCGCTGTCTGTACTGCGACTGGTGTGGCGCATCGCCCACCGGCCACCGGCCTTGCCACGCGCCATGGAACGCGCCATGCCCGTGTGGCAAAAGGCGGCGCACCACGCCACGCACCACCTGCTGTATGTGCTGTTTTTCGCGGTGCCGTTGATTGGCTGGGCTTACAGCTCGGCAGCAGGCTTCCCCATCGTGTTCCTGGGCGTGTGGCAATTGCCCGACTTTGTGCCCGTGAGCAAGGAATTGGCCGAGGCGATCAAGCCCTGGCACGAGCTATCTGCCTATGCCATGGCAGGCCTGGTGGTGGTGCATGTGGCCGCAGCGCTCAAGCACCAGATCATTGACCGTGACGGCTTGCTGCAACGCATGCTGCCCGGCAAGCGCTGAAACAACCGCTGAACCTGCTTGCACCGCAAAACCAACACTCTCATCGCTGCCAACCTCGCTGGCAGGCCCCATATCTCTGAGGAGTTTTCATGAAATTCGCCAACATCGTTTCCGCACTGGCCCTGGGCTCCACTTTGCTCGCCCAACCCGCCCTGGCCCAGCAGAAGCTGGACACTGCCAAGAGCGAAGTGCAGTTCACCGCACGCCAGATGGGCGTGCCCCTGGACGGTCACTTCAAGAAGTTCGATGCCCAAGTGGCCTTCGACCCTGCCAAGCTGGCCACCAGCAAGATCACCTTCACGGTAGACACCGGCAGCGCCACCCTCGGCTCCAAGGAAACAGACGCCGAACTGCCCAAGGCCGTGTGGTTCAACGTGCCCAAGTTCCCCCAAGCTACGTTTGAATCCAGCGCCATCAAGGCCCTGGGCGGCGGCAAGTTTGAGGTGGCGGGCAAGCTCACCATCAAGGGCAACTCGGTGAATGTCGTGGCCCCCGTCACGTTGACACAAGCAGGCCCCATCACTACGGCAACCGGTTCCTTTCCCATCAAGCGCCTGGCCTTCAAGATTGGCGAGAACGAGTGGGCCGACACCTCGATGGTGGCCGATGACGTTCAAGTCAAGTTCAAGCTGGCATTGACGGGGGTGGGCAAGCTGTAAGCCCCGCCATCCCACCCGCCGTGCATTCAATTTTCATAACCCTTTCCTCAACCCTCTGATTTTCAGGAGTTTTTCCCATGCGCAAATCTCTCTTCGCACTGGCCGCCGTAGCAACCATGTTTGCAGGCGCTGCACAAGCCCAGTCGGCCAACTACGCCATCGACCCCACACACACCTTCGTGACCTTTGAAATCAGCCACTTTGGCGCATCGGTCAACCGCGCTCGCTTCGACAAGAAGGAAGGCACAGTGCAATTCGACCGTGCTGGCAAGACTGGCAAGGTGGAGATTTCTTTCGACGCCACTTCGGTCAACTCTGGCACGCCTGCATTCGACAAGCACCTGCAAAGCGCAGACCTGTTCAACGCAGCCGCCCACCCCACCATCAAGTTCGTTTCTGACAAATTCGTCTTCAAGGGCGACAACGTGAGCGAAGTCACCGGCCAGCTGACCTTGCTGGGCAAAACAGCCCCCATCACCCTCAAGGCCAACCAGTTCGCCTGCTACCAAAGCCCCATGCTCAAGCGCGAAGTGTGCGGCGGCGACTTTGAAGCCACCATCGACCGCACCCAGTGGGGCATGAACTACGGCGTGGACTGGGGCTTCTCCAAGAACGTGCGCCTGGTCGTGCAAGTGGAAGCTGTGAAGCAGTAATTCCTGGCGCTTCCTCCAATAAAAAGCCACCGCCGCGCCTGCCGCAGCGGTGGCTTTTTTTATACCGGTGGCCCCGCCAAAGTTATTTTTAAGTAAATCAATTATGGATAGTAGAATTTGATCCACATTCAGGAGACGCCCCATGACCGCCCCCCAAACCCCTGCGCCCACAACCACATTGCCTGCGCCGGCCGCCATTCAGCAGTTGCACCACTACGCGTACAAAGCCAGGGATGCGGAGGAAACCCGCCATTTCTACGAAGACATCCTGGGCCTTCCGCTGTACCACATCATCCAGAGCGACTATGTGCCCAGCACGGGTGAGTACTGCCCTTACACCCACTTTTTCTTCCGCCTGCAAGACGGCTCTTTCATCGCCTTCTTTGACCTGGGCGATGACGTCAAGCCCGAGCCCTCGCCCAACACCCCCCTGTGGGTCAACCACATCGCCTTTCGCGTGAACACTGTGCAGGAGCTGGAAGACACCAAGGCCCGCCTGCAAGCCCACGGCGTGGAGGTGCTAGGCGTGACCGACCACCACATCTTCAAGAGCATTTATTTCTTCGACCCCAACGGCATCCGCCTGGAACTGGCGGCACAAGTGGCCAACGAAGAACAGATGGCCAAAGACAGCACCGTGGCCCACGCCCGACTCAAAGAGTGGACAGCACGCAAGGAGCAATGGCGCAAGGAACGCGCTGAAGGCAAGGTGGCTGCACCTTTGAAGCCCCAGCAAAACGACCGGCCCGAGTTCGCACGGGGCTGATGTTCAAAAAGAGCCGCACAGGTGCGGCCGTTCGACTGATCAACGACAAAGGCTACGCCTTGCCCGCCTGACCAGAGGCTCAGGTGCCGCACTTCTTGCCTGGCCCCAAGGCACGCCATTGTCAGTGCTGAAAAAACAGCCCTTCGCTGCCGCCAGAGTTCAACGCCCCGCCAGCACCCAAAAGTCCTGCTCATAGCCTTTCACAGACTGCACCGCCTTCATCCGCTGGCCAGGCGTCATCGCGCGGTGCACCAGGGCAAAACCGGCGCACCCTTCCTCCACCAGTTTTCGGGCGTAGCGCTGGTAAGCCGGGTCGGGTGAGGTGTTGAAACGCTCCATGTAGCCACGCAGCAGGCTTCGGTTGCGCTCTGTACTGGCTGGGTCAGAGGCAATCTGCCGCAGTACCTGGGCCAGATCCTTTTGCCGGCGCAGGCGTTCTGCGTAGCTGCGCTGGGGATCGAACGTTGACTGGGCAATAAAGCTGCGCAAAGCGGCTTTCTGCGGCTCCTGCAGCGCACCATAAAAGCCTTCAGCCCGCGACAACAGCAACTTGAACCGATGCGCAGCCAGTTTGTCGGCAGGCACATCCAGCCACTCCCGCCGCCAGTCAGCATTGCTGTCTGCTTGTTGTTTTTCGAAGTTCCGAATCTGACTTTCGGTCAACTGCGATGCGAGCACCACGAGCCTGGGCTCCACCTGCGCGATGAGCTGGTCAATCTGCAAGCGCACGTCGGCATACACACGGCACGCTTGGTCAGCGGTGATGTCATCGGCCAGCCGCTGCTGCACCTGCTGCAGCAAGGCAGCGTGCTGCGGCAGCATCTGATCGCGGTGCCACTGGTGCAGGTCGCCCAGTTCGCTGCGCAAACGGTCTGCCTGGGCGTCGGTCAGGTTGAAATAGTTATTCAGCCGCCAATACACCAGCTGCGGCGCCTGGTTGTAGGCCAGCTTGACGGCGCTGCAGCCCTGCAGGAAAAGTACGCACGCCAGCAAGGCAAAGGCGCGCCATGCGGAATGAAAAGGAAACAACAGTGCACGCACGATGGCTCCTGGCGATAACAGCAATGGGGGCGTCAGGATAGGGGCAATGGGGTGCCGAAGTGTGCGGCAGGGGTAATGGGGCGGCTGGGTCTATCACAGCCAAAAGATGCTGTGACGCCCAGCACCCGTCCATCAACTGAAGTCAGGCGATCACCCGCCCCCACCCGCCTGTCCTGCAGCGCTGGTGGCCGTCTGGGCCATGGTCTGCAGCCACTGCGCAAACGTGGTCAGCACCGGGGGTTGGGCCTGTGCAGGGCTGATGAGGTAATACGCCCGCTCGCCACGCAGCGGGCGGTTGCAGGCCACCACCAGCTCGCCACTGGCAAGTTCTGCCTCGATCAGCAGCGGCGGCATCAACGCTACGCCCATGCCGTGTGTGGCGGCCACGGCCAGCATGGAGAACAGCTCATACCGCGGGCCATCCAAGGCGTGCGGAGCATCCACCCCCATCGCGTCAAACCACTGGCGCCAGCCGTAGGGACGCGTGCTTTGCTGCAGCAGCGGCAACTCGGCCAGCGCCTCGGCGGCCACCGGCTGGTGCGCACGGCCCCGGCCCCGGGGCGCGGCGGATTCGAGCAGGCGTGGGCTGCACACCGGCACCACGTCTTCGTGCAACAGCAACTGCGCCTGCACACCGGGCCAGTGGGCCACCTGCTCGGGTGTGCCTGCGTAAAGGGCAGCATCGAAGGTGGTATCGGCAAACAGGAAAGGGCGCGTCTGCGTGTCGATGTGGACCACGATGTCGGGGTGCGCCTGCGCCAGTTGCGGCAGGCGCGGGATGAGCCAACGCGTGGCGAACGTGGGTACCGCCGCCAACGACAGCGCGCCGCCCTCACCCTGGTGGGCCATCACGTCCAGCGTGTCACGCTCCAGCCCCTGCAGCCAGCGCGCCACCTGGCGGCCGTAGTGGGCCCCAGCGGGTGTCAGCACCACGCCGTGGCGTGTGCGGCGAAACAGTTGCACGCCCAAGAATTCTTCTAGCGCCTGAATCTGGCGCGACACCGCGCTCTGCGTCAAGAACAGCTCTTGTGCGGCACGGGTGTAGCTTTCATGCCGGGCGGCCACTTCAAAGCAGGCCAGGGCTTGGGTCGATGGAATGTTGCGGCGCATGATGATGAAAAGGAACTTGAGCAGCAGCGATTTCCTCTACTGCCAGCAGAATCAAGTATTCCATATATTCATGAAACGCATTTCTGGATGAAAAGAACTCGCTTGCGGCTCGGCCAAGCCAGGCCTACGATGCAATCCAGATTCTTTTGTTACCCCCCTCTTTTTGACCTGGAGACACGCACATGGCCCACGCCGCTTTTCAATGGGATGACCCGTTCCTCCTGAGCCAGCAACTGACCGACGACGAGCGCGCCATCCGCGACGCAGCGGCGGCCTACTGCCAGGACAAGCTGGCCCCGCGCGTGCTGGACGCCTTCCGCCACGAAAAGATGGACGTGAGCATCTTCCGCGAGATGGGCGAAGTGGGCCTGCTGGGCCCCACCATCCCCGAGCAGTACGGCGGCCCCGGACTGTCATATGTGGCCTACGGCCTGATCGCCCGCGAAGTGGAGCGTGTGGACTCAGGCTACCGCTCGATGGCCAGCGTGCAGTCGTCGCTGGTGATGGTGCCCATTTATGAATTCGGCAGCGAAGCCCAGCGCCAGAAGTACCTGCCCAAGCTCGCCAGCGGCGAGTGGATTGGCTGCTTTGGCCTGACCGAGCCCGACCATGGCTCTGACCCTGGCAGCATGGCCACGCGCGCCTACAAGGTCCATGGCGGCTACAAGCTCAAGGGCAGCAAGATGTGGATCACCAACAGCCCCGTGGCCGACGTGTTCGTGGTCTGGGCCAAGGAAGTCTCCGAAGGCGGCGCCGTGGGCCCGATTCGTGGCTTCGTGCTAGAAAAGGGCATGAAGGGATTGAGCGCCCCCGCCATCCACGGCAAGGTGGGCCTGCGCGCATCGATCACCGGTGAGATCGTGATGGACGACGTGTTCGTGCCCGAAGAAAACGCCTTCCCTGAAGTGCAAGGCCTAAAGGGCCCGTTCACCTGCCTGAACAGCGCCCGCTACGGCATCGCCTGGGGCGCACTGGGCGCGGCCGAGTTCTGCTGGCACACCGCCCGCCAGTACACGCTGGACCGCAAGCAGTTTGGCCGCCCCCTGGCTGCCAACCAGCTCATCCAGAAGAAGCTAGCCGACATGCAGACCGAGATCGCCATCGGCCTGCAGGCCTGCCTGCAGTTCGGCCGCATGAAGGACGCAGGCACGGCCAGCGTGGAAGGCACCTCCATCATCAAGCGCAACAGCTGTGGCAAGGCGCTGGACATTGCCCGCCTGGCGCGCGACATGATGGGCGGCAACGGCATCAGCGACGAGTTTGGCGTGGCCCGCCACTTGGTGAATCTGGAAGTGGTGAACACCTACGAAGGCACGCACGATGTGCACGCGCTGATTCTGGGCCGCGCACAGACGGGTCTGGCGGCGTTCGCCAACTGATAGCGCTCATCTTTTGATAGCTGCTAGCGCTTTATCCATAAGCGCTAGCGGCATTTTTTTATTCAAAACCATGAATTCCACCTCTGCAACGCCGGGCGCGCTGGCCGGTATCCGAGTCCTTGACCTGTCGCGCGTTCTGGCGGGCCCCTGGTGCACGCAAATGCTGGCAGACCTGGGTGCAGATGTGGTGAAGGTGGAGCGCCCAGGCCTGGGCGACGACACGCGCCAGTGGGGCCCTCCCTTTCTGAAGGATGCCCAGGGCAACGACACCCACCAGGCCAGCTACTTCACGGCCTGCAATCGCAACAAGCGCTCGGTCACCATCGACATGGCCACTGCCGAGGGCCAGGCGCTCATCAAGCAGATGGCGCTGCAGGCTGACATCGTGGTGGAGAACTTCAAGGTCGGCGGCCTCAAGCAGTACGGGCTGGACCATGAAAGCCTGCGGGCGCTCAACCCACGGCTCATCTACTGCTCCGTCACCGGCTTTGGGCAAGACGGCCCCTACGCCGAACGCGCAGGCTACGACCTGATGGTGCAGGCCATGACAGGCCTGATGAGCATCACCGGCCACGCAGACAACGCCCCCGGCGGTGGCCCCATGCGCGTGGGTGTGGCCGTCATCGACCTGTTCACAGGCCTGTACGCCAGCAATGCCATTTTGGCGGCGCTGAACGTGCGCCACCACACGGGCCAGGGCCAGCACATCGACATGGCCCTGCTGGACGTGGGCATGGCCGTGCTGGCCAACCAGGCCGCAGGCTTTTTGGCCACCGGCCAGGCCCCTGGCCGCATGGGCAACAGCCACCCCAGCCTCGCGCCCTACCAGGACTTCCCCACGCAGGACGGCAACATGCTGCTGGCCATTGGCAACGACGGGCAGTTCCAGCGCTTTTGCGCAGCCGCCGGGCAACCCCAGTGGGCCAGCGACGAACGCTTTGCCACCAACACGCTGCGTGTGAAGCACCGCGCAGAGCTCATCCCCGCCATGGAGGCTGTGACCCGAACGCGCACCACGGCCGATTGGATTACTTTGCTGGAAGACAAGGCCGTGCCCTGCGGTCCCATCAACACCATTGCCCAGGCGTTTGACGACGCACAAGTCAAGGCACGCGGCCTGGCCGTATCGTTGCCGCGCTGGAAGGATGGTGAAGCGGGCGATGGCATCACGCACATCACCGGCGTGGCCAGCCCGCTGCGCCTGTCGGCCACACCGCCCGTGCTGCGCAATGCGCCGCCCGCCCTGGGGCAGCACACCGATGAGGTGCTGCGCGAGCTGGGGCTGGATGCCGACCGCATTGCAGCGCTGCGCGCGGCCAAGGCCATCTGACTTCCGGGCCAAAAACATTGGGTGCACAGGCACCCTCATGCGAGAAAGCTGCGCCAGCCTGTGCTGCGCGCACCCTATAACAAGGAGAGACAACCTCATGATTCGCCGCACCGCCCTCGCTCTGGGCATCCTCGCCCTCGCAGCCAGCACAGCCCAGGCCCAAACCGCCTGGCCCAGCAAGCCCATCCGCCTGCTGGTTCCGTTTGCGGCAGGCGGCACCACCGACCTGATTGCCCGCGTGATTGCCGAGCCCCTGGGGCGCGAACTGGGCCAACCCGTGGTGGTGGAAAACCGCGGCGGTGGCGGCGGCAGCATTGGCGCTGCCGAAACCGCGCGCGCCGCCCCCGATGGCTATAACCTGGGCATGGCCACCGTCTCCACCACGGCCACCAACCCGGCCATCAACCCCAAAATTCCGTACAACGTCGCCACCGACTTCACACCCATCATCAACATTGCGGCCACGCCCAATGTGATTGCGGCCTACCCCAAGCTGCCTTTTCAGGATTACAAGGGCATGCTGGCTGCCGTGAAGCGCGAGCCAGGCAAGTACTCGTACGCCTCGCCCGGCAATGGCAGCATCACCCACCTGATGATGGAGATGTTCAAGCTGGGCACGCAGACCTTCATGGTGCACGTGCCTTACCGTGGCTCAGGCCCCGCACTGACCGATGCGGTGGCCGGCCAGGTGCCGCTGATTTTTGACAACCTGCCCTCGGCCCTGCCCTTCATCAAGGAAAAGCGCCTGGTGGCCCTGGTGGTGGCAGCGCCCCAGCGCGTACCTGCTCTGCCCGACGTTCCCACCTTCAAGGAAGTCGGCCTGGAGCAGGTGAACCGCATGGCCTACTACGGGCTGATTGGCCCCAAGGGCATGCCCAAGGACGTGGTGGACAAAGTGAACGCCGCCGTGCGCAAGGTGGTGCAAGACCCCGCCATTCGCAAGCGCATCGAGGAAACCGGCTCCATCATCATGGCCGACACGCCTGAGGCCTTTGCCAAGCAGATGCGTGAAGAACTCGCGGTTTACAAAGACGTAGTGGCCAAGCAAAAGCTGACCATGGACTGATCTGCCGCGCCCCTGCGTTGGCCCTGCAAGCGAAGCAGGCCAACGCCTGAGCCACGCAAGCCCCCGTACCCCGGGGGCTTTTTTCATGGGCGAGGCTGCCTGCCAAGGCCTGTGGTCTTCACACAAACAATTCGTAACCGGTGCGCAATGCGCCAGCCCGCGTTGCGCAGTGCGGGGCACCGACAAAGCGCGGCATTTGCTCTTGGGTCATCCGGGGTGACGTGAGGGATGGACGAGAGCAGATACGAAGAACAGGTCTGCTTTTTGTTTGGAGATTTCCATGAAGCTCAGTCTCAAGCGCCTCCTCGCCTTTCTGGCGGCGCTGCTGCTGTTGATGGGTGCGGTTCTGTTCGGCATACAGCAGCTGAACCAGGCACTTGCGGTGTACGAAACCTCCGTAGCGCAGAGCTACGCACAAGGGCTACGAAGCCTTTCAGGCAGCAGACCACGACCCACAGGCTGGCGACAAGGCGGTGCAAGGCATGGACCGGGAGCCGTCGAAGCTGCTGGACGAAGCCGCAGAGCTGATCGCCAAGGCCAGTGCAGACACCGCCAGCCAGGCGGCCCAGCGCGCCAGCCAGGCCACCACGCTCAGCCTGATCGTGATGCTGGCCGTGTGCGCTGCCAGCGTGGTGGGGGCGCTGCTGTTCAGCCGGTCGGTGGTGCGCACCAACGCCAACAGCGTGGCAGGTGACCCAGCAAAACCCCGCCCTGGTGGAAGAAAGCGCGGCTGCGGCCGACAGCCTCAAGCTACAGGCGCGGCAGCTGGTTGATGCGGTGGCGTTCTTCCGTGTGTCTGCGCAGGACTCGGCCTCTCCCGCCCCCGCCGCTCGCACTCCGTCACTGGCTGCGGGCTAGGCCCCCACATGACGCTAGCGCCGCCAGAGCGTGGCAGGCTTGGCTGGCCTTATTAGAGGATCGCGCCGGGCTGCTCGCCACGCTCGTACACCACATGGGCGCGCCCAACGATGAGCGGGTCCAGCTTGCCGATGCGGGCGAGGTCTTTGGCCGCGTAAGGCAGCTTGTGCAGCACGTAACGCATGGCATTGAGGCGTGCGCGCTTCTTGCAGTCGCTTTTGATCACCGTCCAGGGCGCGTCGGCCGTGTCGGTATCGCAGAACATGGCTTCCTTGGCGCGCGTGTAGTCGTCCCACTTGTCGAGCGATGCGGTGTCGATGGGGCTGAGCTTCCACTGCTTGAGCGGGTGCGCCTCACGCTCCTTGAAGCGGCGGCGCTGCTCTTTTTGGCTGACCGAGAACCAGAATTTGATCACATGCACGCCACTGCGCACCAGGTGGCGCTCAAACTCTGGGGCCTGGCGCATGAACTCGGCGTATTCGGCGTCCGAGCAAAAGCCCATCACCCGCTCCACACGGGCGCGGTTGTACCAGCTGCGGTCAAACATCACGATCTCGCCCTGCGTGGGCAGGTGCTGCACATAGCGCTGGAAGTACCACTGGCCACGCTCGGTTTCAGTGGGCTTTTGCAGCGCCACCACGCGCGCGCCACGGGGGTTCAAATGCTCCATGAAGCGCTTGATGGTGCCGCCCTTGCCTGCGGCGTCGCGCCCCTCAAACAAGATCACCACGCGCTGCCCAGTCTCCTTGACCCAGGCCTGCAGCTTGAGCAATTCGACCTGCAGACGAAACTTCTCACGTTCGTAGGTAGAGCGGCGCAGCAAGTTGCGGTAAGGGTAGGCGCCCCGGCGCCAATCCCTGGCCAGCTCCTCGTCAGGGTTCACGCTGTCGTCAGACTCTTCATCCCCACGGTCCATGTGCTGGCGCAGGGCTTCGCGCAGCGCGTCCAGGTCATCTTGCGAAGCCCCCGCCAGCAAGGCCCGCAGGCTGTCAATGCGCTCCTGGGTGGTTTGCGTGGCGTCGTCGCTGCCCAGCAAAGACAGCACGGCCGACGTCTGCTGCCCATCTGCCGCCTGCACCGCCTGCTGCGCCACATGCCGCGCCAGCGTGGCGGGCCGCAGACTGGGAGAGACATCGCCACGGGCCACGGTGCGCCCCGCACGCACGGGAGTCTTGACCGCCGCCGATGCCCGGCGGCGCCTGGCCGGCGTGGCAGGCTCGACGCCATCAAGAGGGCTGACCGAAGCGGCGGGAGGAACAGAAGCGCGGCGTTGTGTCATGGCGAGGTATCAGGTTGGGCACGCCCACGTTCGCAGCTTGTGCTGCAGGCCAGACCGAGCAAGGCCGTTTTCTGGCATCCGCAGTAGCGATCTCAGCGCGCGAGGGCTTGTTACAAAATTATGAAAGTACCATTTTTGCGCGCACCGCTGGTTGCAATTTGACAAGCATCAAGCCTGCAAGGGATTAACGATCACAAGAAGTCGCAAGCAAGTGTGGATGGCGAATTTGAGAAAAAACACCCTCTAGCGCCCGCCAGATAAGCGCAAGCAGCTATATTTTTAATAGCAACGCAATTCTGCTGAGGGAAAACCACGGTTTGCTGATGTGACCCGGCATTCTTGGCCTAGGCGTGAAAGCCCGCGCAAGGCACTCGGGGCAGCAGGCCAGAACGGGGGTTGGCCGCCCCCTTCAAAGCGCCTCGTCCAGCCACGCGCACATCCCTGCCAGCCAATGCACGCACGTACCGAGAGTGGGATATCCCCTTCATTGCGCAAAATTACGCGTAAATGCGACGCGCAAGACGTATGCTGGCACCTTGGCAGCCGCCCATGCCGCTGTGCCACCCCTGGTTGCCCCGCTGCCGGGCAGATTCGGGGCGGGTTGTACGGGTTAAGCCTGAAAATTTCCTCACCCTCGCAACCTGAACTCCTCCTAGAATTTGTAAATATGCGTATCAACGCGAAGGACACGACCATGAAAGCAGTTCAGCAGGAAATTGACGAGCGAACCAACCTCACCAGCACCAACAAGTTCGAGCTGCTGCTGTTCCGCCTGGGTATCGACAGCGCGCTGGGCAAGTCCGAGCTGTTCGGGATCAACGTATTCAAGATCCGCGAAATCGTGGCCATGCCCAGCATCACCCCGATTGCGGGCACCACGGCGCATTCGCTAGGGGTGGTCAACCTGCGCGGCCAGGTGATTCCGGTGCTGGACTTGCCCTCCATCGTGGGCTGCAAGCCCCAGACGGGTTTGAACATCATTCTGGTGACGGAATACGCGCGCACCACGCAGGCTTTCGCCGTGGAATCGGTGGAAGACATCGTGCGTCTGGACTGGAAACAAGTGCTCTCCGCTGAAACCAGCGGCGCCGCTGGCAAGCTGGTGACCAGCATTGCCCGCCTGGATGGCAACACCGACGAGTCGCGCCTGGCCCAGGTGCTGGACGTGGAAGCCATCTTGCAGATGGTGTCGCCATCGGACGGCCACGAAGTGACCGAAGAGAAGGTCGGCGCCAAGCTCAAGCTCAAGCCCGGCACCATCGTTCTGGCGGCAGACGATTCGTTTGTCGCCCGCTCGCTCATCGAGCAAGAGCTGAAGGCTCTGCATGCTCCCTATGAAATGGTCAAGTCAGGCAAGGAAGCCTGGGACCGCTTGAACGCCATCGCCAAGGCCGCCGAAGCCGAGGGCAAGGCCGTGACCGACCGCGTGGCCATGGTGCTGACTGACTTGGAAATGCCCGAGATGGACGGCTTTACGCTCACGCGCAACATCAAGCAGGATACGCGCTTCAGCGGCCTGCCCGTGGTCATCCACTCGTCGCTCTCGGGCTCAGCCAATGAAGACCATGTGCGCAGCGTGGGCGCTGATGGCTACGTGGCCAAGTTCGTGGCCGAAGAACTGGCGGAAACCATCCGCCGGGTTCTGCCGCACTGACGCAGACTTGGCCCGGCAGCGCTTGCCCACACCCGCAAGCGCCGCGGGGCCTGGGCCGGGCCCTGGTTGGCCGCAACGGTCAACCAGACCGTGTGCCCAAACGTCATGTGGTAGCGTGCTCCCACCGTGAATACCGCCTGCTTGGGCAGTTCACGGCGCCTGCAAAGGTGGCACCACCCCAGGGAACGGCCCATGACGACATTTTTCCTCCGGTTTATGAGTGCAGCGGCAGTGGCAACAGTCCTTGCCGGTTGCGCCACCGTACCCGGAGATAGCTACTACGAGCCCGCCTACCACCCCGTGTATGGCGAGCCACCGGTGTACATCTAGCCGCAGCCCTACATCGTTCGCCCCTACCCGGCGCCACCCCCACCGGCCTACTACGGCCGCCCCGGCTACGACCGCCACTGGGATGACCGCCGCCCCGCGCCCCCTGGCCACTGGAGGCGGCCGGACCGGGACAACGCACGCGATCCCCACCGCGACCGTGACCCAGACCGGCCCAGCCCCCCGCGCCCCAACCGCCCCGACCGAAGAGAGCCTGACCGCGAGCCCCAGGGCGGCGAACCCAGCCGCAAACCCACCCCGCAAGGGCCTGACCGGGTATGGCGCGACGCACGCCCTCCAGCCCAGGGGCAAAGTGCGGAAGATGGCCGCGGCCCTGGAGGGCGCCCCTCCATGCCGGGTGCCCGGCCCTGAACCTTGCCAGCAGACCCTGCCATGACCCAGCCACGCCGCTTAATCACCCTCTGGAAACCAGTCGCCTTGCTGGCCGTCGCTGCCTGCAGCGCGTTGCCTGCATTCAGCCAGGTGGTGCGCTGCACCGACCCTAAAACCGGCCAAGTCACCTACACCGATGGGAAATGCGCGGCGGGCACCACAGGCCACGAGGTGGAGGCCAAACGCTCCGCCGAAGAGATCGAGCAGGACCGCAAAGCGGCCGAGCGGGCCATTGAGCTCAAACAGCAACGCCTGCAAGCCGAAAAAGCAGCGGCCGATCTGCAGGCGCAGCGCGAAGCCGACCAAGAACGCGTGAGGGCGGCCAGAGCAGCCGCCACCGCGCCGCAACCCCAGGACTACGCACGCTCTGCGGAATGCGCGCGTTCACGCAGAAATCTGGAGCTTGTTTCCAGCACCTTGTCAGGCAACACCTATGACCAGGAACCGCGCCTGGAGGCGGCGCAGCGGCAGATGGATCTGGACTGCCTGGGCCCACAGGGTTACGCCGAACTGGAGCGCGCCCGCGCCACGCAGCCGCGCATCGTCGTGGCCCCGCCACGGCAGCCGGTGTATGCACCCCCTGTTCCGCAAAAGCCGTACCTCACGCACTGCGGCAACTTTCACTGCGTGGACAACACCGGCGCCCGCTACCCACGCGCGGGGCCGGGGCGCTTTCCCGGCAACGACGGCGTGTGCCGTTCCAAAGGCGGTCAGGCCCCCTGCTGATGGGCGGATAGCCCGGAGCGCAGGCCTGCCACCACATCCGGGAACCGCAACCGCACCCCCAGCTCGCGCAGCATGCGCTGGTTGTCGAGCCGGCGCGATTCACTCATGAAGCTCAGCAGCATGAGCGAGAGCTGCTCTTTCGCAGCGCTGCGCGGAATGCGTGGAGGGCGTGGCAGCCCATACAGATCGGCAGCCAAGTCGAAGTACGCCCCCATCTGCATATGCTGCCCATCGCTGATGTGGTACGCCCGCTGCGCACGCCCCCGCCACAGTGCGGCCACGCAGGCACGGGCCAGGTCGTCCGCATGGATGTGGTTGGTGTAGACGTCGTCGCCCGCCTCCAGCACTGGCGTGCCCTTGAGCAAACGCGCCTGGGGCGTGCCGCCCTCCCGGTCAGGCGCGTAAATGCCCGGAATGCGCAGAATGCTGGCCCGCACCCCTGCGCGGCCCAGGTGGCGCACGGCGGCTTCGGCATCCACACGGCGCTGGGCGCGTGGGGTAGCAGGCGCCACGGGGCGCGTTTCGCGCACCAGCGTCCCCGCGCAATCGCCATACACCCCACTGGTCGATGCATACGCCAGCGATATTGGCAAATTGCGCATGCGCAGCGCGCGGGCCAGCGCCAGCGTGCGCGGATCGCGCCACCACGCGTCACGCCCACCCCCTTCGCTAGGCGGTGGGGCCAGGTGCAACACCCGCGTGGCCAGCCCAGCCAGGCGGCGCAACGTGGCAGGCTGGTCCAGGTCTCCCAAGAGCGGCGTGACAGACACCCCGCGCAAAGCCGCCTTGCGTTCTGGACTGGAGGTCAGGGCCATCACCCGAACGCGGCCGGCACCCGCGCCCTGCGCATAGTTGCGGGCCACGCGCATGCCCACATCGCCACACCCCACAATCAACAACCGCTCGCGGCGGAAACGCGCGGGCAGGGCGCCCAAGCCACTGGACAAAGCCACGGTACTCATGAATTCTTTCGGACAGACAAGCGAGGATGATGGGTGTTGCTCAGGCGCAGGCAGGTCATCCGCACGCAAAGCTCGCGTGGCGACCACATCCAGCCCATGTCAAGGAAACGTCGGGCAAATAGGCCACCTCAGCAGACCTTCAGTTTCTGAGGGCAAAATCGGCGCCATTCGCACAAGAACCCCGAGGATACCCACAACATGACGCGACCTGAAGACAGTGGCGCCGCCGCATTCCAGATTTCTGTCGCCCCCAGCGGGCGCAGCTTCCAAAGCCAGGGCGACGAAACCATTCTGGCTGCCGCCATTCGCAGCGGCGTGGGCCTGCCCTATGGCTGCAAGGACGGTGCCTGCGGCTCCTGCAAATGCAAGAAGCTCAGCGGCTCAGTAGCCCACGCAAACCATCAGGCCAAGGCATTGAGCGCCGACGAAGAAGCCGCCGGTTTCGTGCTGACCTGCTGCGCACGGCCTTTGTCTGATGTGGTGCTGGAGTCCCGGCAAGTCACTGACGAAAGCGCCTACCCCATCAAGAAAATGCCTGTGCGCGTGTCCACGCTGGAGAAAAAGTCGCACGACGTGATGCAGGTGCGCCTGCAACTGCCTGCGGCCGATACGTTCCGCTACCACGCAGGCCAGTACATCGAATTCATCCTGCGCGACGGCGCGCGGCGCGCTTACTCGATGGCCAATGCGCCGCACACCCAGACCACCGCCGCAGGTGTCGAATTGCACATTCGGCATTTGCCGGGGGGCAAGTTCACCGACCACGTGTTTGGCGCAATGAAGGAGAAAGAAATCCTGCGCGTGGAAGGCCCGTTCGGCAGCTTCTTCCTGCGCGAAGATTCCGACAAACCCATCGTGCTGCTAGCCTCGGGCACGGGCTTTGCCCCCATCAAGGCTTTGTTGGATCACATGCAGTTCAAGGGCATCACACGCCCCACCACGCTGTACTGGGGCGGCCGCCGGCCGGGTGACCTGTACATGCACCAGTGGGTGGTCGAACTGGCTGCGCAAATGCCGCAACTGCGCTACGTGCCCGTAGTGTCTGACGCGCTGCCCGAAGACCAGTGGACAGGCCGCACCGGCTTTGTGCACCAGGCCGTGCTGGACGACTTTGCCGACCTCTCGGGCCACCAGGTCTACGCCTGCGGTGCACCCATCGTGGTGGAATCGGCACGCACGGCCTACACGGCGCAGCGGGGTCTTCCTGCAGAAGAGTTCTTCGCGGATTCCTTCACCTCCGAAGCCGACAAACACGGCCCGCAGGCTTGAGGGCTGGCGGGCACGGCGGTGCGGTGCAAGGATGAATCTCTGGCTGCCTTGGCACCACTAGCGATTCATCCACTTCCTGGATTCTGCTGCTTTCCGAAAGGGTTGGAGGGCCTGCCACACATCGCTCGATGCTGGCTTCCCTCTGAGGTTGTTCACTTTTTTGCAACAATGTAGCCATGAACCGCAGAAACCTCCTCGTCGCCGGCGCTGCTGTCGCAGCAGCCTTCTCGTCCCCCCTGGTCTTGGCACAAGACACCGGGCAACCCATCCGAATCATTGTTCCATACGCCCCTGGCGGGCCGATTGATGTGACGGCACGCGCCCTGGCAGAGCGTGTGCACGATTCGCTGGGCACGGTCATCATCGACAACAAGGGCGGTGCGGGCGGCAACATCGGGGCCGATGCGATTGCCAAGGCTTCGCCTGACGGGCTGACCATTGGCATCGCGGCCACAGCCACCCATGCGGTGAACCCGTGGCTCTACAGCCGCATGCCGTTCGATGCAGCCAAAGACTTCGTGGCCATCACGCAGATGGTGCGGGTGCCCAATGTGCTGGTCATGAATGCAGCGAAGGCAGAGCAACTCAAGATCAACACCCTGGCTGACCTGATTGCCTACGCCAAAGCCAACCCCGCCAAGCTGAACTACGGCAGCGGCGGCAATGGCAGTGCAGGCCATCTGGCGGGTGAAATGTTCAAGCAGCGCGCAGGCATCTACGCCCTGCACATCCCTTACCGCGGAGCCAACCCTGCGCAGCTGGCACTGCTGGCGGGCGAGGTGGACTTCAACATCGACAACCTGGCCGCAGCGGCGCCCAATATCCGTTCGGGCAAGCTCAAGGCATTGGCCGTGACATCGCTGGAGCCCTCCTCTGCGCTGCCGGGTGTGCCCACCATGGCCAGCACGTTCAAGGGCTTTTCCATTGACACCTGGTGGGGCCTTGTAGCGCCCAAGGACACGCCCAAGCCCGTGGTGGACAAGCTCAACCGCGCCTTTGTCGCAGCCCTGCAGGCCCCGGAAACCAAGACGCGCTTTGGCGCGCTGCTGGCAGAGCCTGTACCCACCACACCGCAGCAGTTTGAATCCTTCATGGCCAGCGAACGTGCCAAGTACAAGGACGTGGTGAAACTCTCTGGCGCGAAGGTAGATTAAGAGAGAAATTGGGCTCTAGCGCTTATATGGCAAGCGCTAGCAGCTCATATTTTTATAGCAAACCTGCAACCCATGCCTGGGGTAAACGGGTAATGCGCTGGTCTGCCACGGCATCCAGCGCAGCTTGGCTCACCAAGCCAGGCGCTAGGTCCGCCAGCGGCAACAGCACAAATGCGCGTTCGTTCATGCGAGGGTGCGGCACCGTGAGCGTAGGAGTAGACAGCACTTCACTGCCGTACAGCAGCACGTCCAAGTCCAGCGTGCGCGGAGCATTGCGGTAAGGCCGCTCGCGGCCAGCGCCCTGCTCTATGACCTGCAGGCGCTGCAGTACATCCAGGGGCGCCAGCGTGGTCTGCAAGTGCGCCACGGCATTCAGGTAGTCGGGGCCACCCGCGTCTACGGGGGCGCTGGCGTACAGGGCAGACACTGCGATCAAGCGGGTGCCAGGCCATTCAGCCATGCGCTGCAAGGCACTGCGCAGGGCCTCTTCCCGTTCACCCAGGTTGGCCCCCAGGCCCACCCACACATCGACGGGCGCGGCGGCGCCCTGCTCCGCAATCATTCTGGGGACGATGCTGGCCCGGCGTCTCCTGCCGCGCCACCTGGCTTGCGGCGACGGCGGCGGCGCTTTTTGGGTGCGGCAGCATCATCAGGCGCGCCATCTGCGGTGGGTAACTCTGCCTCGGCCGATGGCGCGGCGGCTGCGGGGGCCGCCTTCTTGGGCACGCGGCGCACCACGGGCTGGGCCTGTTGCTGCGCTTTCTGGCGCGCCCGCTGCTCTTCCCGGGCCTGGTCCATCAGGTCGTCGCGGCGCTCATCGTCGGCCGTCTGGAAGTCTTGCCACCACTCAGCCAGCGCTTCCTCGACCTCGCCCACATCGGCGCGCAGGCGCATGAAGTCGAACCCGGCACGGAAACGCGGCTGCATCACCATGCCGAACGGCGTGTTGCCCACGCGCTTTTCAAAGCGCGGCTGCATGACCCAGATCTCGCGCATGTCGGCGGCCAGCTTGCCGCGGCCCGACACATCGCCAATGCGGCGGTCAAACACCTCGTCAATCGCATCCTGCAAGGCAGGCAGCGCATGCTCGCGGCGATTCAGGCGCTCGTCCCAGCCCTTGCGCACGTCTTCCCACAGCACGCAGGCCAGCAAGAAGCTGGGCGCCACGGGTTTGCCTTCTTGCACGCGGCGGTCGGTGTCCATGAGGGCCGCCTTCACAAACGGCGTGTCGGCCCGCTCCACAGCCACGTCGAGCAGGGGGTAGATGCCCTTGGCCATGCCCAGCTTGCGCAATTGCTCGATGGTGGCAATGGCGTGGCCGGTTTGCAGCAGCTTGAGCATTTCGTCAAACATGCGGCTTTGCGGCACATCGGCCAACAGCGCCTGCGACTGCACCAGCGGCGCGGCCGTCTTGGCGTCGATAGTGAAACCCAGGGGGCTGAGCTTGGCGGCGAAACGCACGGCGCGGATGATGCGCACCGGGTCTTCGCGGTAGCGCGTGGCGGGGTCGCCAATCATGCGCAGGGTTTTCTTCTTCGCGTCCTGGATGCCCTTGTGGTAGTCCACCACCACCTGGGTTTCCGGGTCGTAGTACATGGCGTTCACAGTGAAGTCGCGGCGGGTGGCGTCTTCGTCTTGCGGGCCCCACACGTTGTCGCGCAGCACGCGGCCGCTGGCATCCACCGCATGCTGCATGCCCGACAGCTGAGCCTTGCTGGTCTTTTCGTTGCCACTCACCTGCCCTGCGGCCGAGTTGTCGAGGTAGGCGCGGAAGGTGGAAACCTCGATCACTTCATGCTCGCGGCCCCGGCCATGCACCACGTGCACGATGCGAAAGCGCTTGCCAATGATGAACGCACGGCGAAACAGCGCCTTCACCTGCTCAGGCGTGGCGTTGGTAGCCACGTCAAAGTCCTTGGGGCGCAGACCCAGCAGCAGGTCGCGCACGGCACCACCCACGATGTAGGCCTCGTAGCCCGCATCCTTGAGCGTGTGCACCACATCGGCCGCGCGCCGGTCCACCAGCTCGGGGTTGATGCCGTGCACCGAGGCAGGAACCTCTTCGCGCTTGCCGAAGTGCGGCTTGCCGCCAGAGGTTCCGGGCGTCGATTTGCCCAGCAGTTTGTCGATGAACTTCTTGATCATGGGTATGCAGTAAACAGTGTGACTGGCACGGGGCGCAGTTCAGGGGGCGGGAGCTTACGCGCCCGCAGTGGCGGCGCTGGCATCGTCCGCGAAAAGGTCCAGTATGCGCCAGCCGCGCTCTTGCGCCAGGGCGCGCAGCCGGGGATCGGGGTTGGTGGCCACAGGATGGTCGACTTTTTCCAGCAAAGGCACGTCGTTCATGGAGTCGCTGTAGAACGTGCTTTCCACGTCGCCCCAGCCCAGTTGGCGGTCGGCCAGCCATTGTTCCATGCGCAGCACCTTACCCTGGCGCATGGTCGGTATGCCGTCAATTTCACCGGTGTACCAGCCTTGCGCATCGCGCGCCAATTGCACGGCCAGCAATTCCTCCACGCCCAGCGCCTTGGCGATGGGACGGGTGACGAATTCGTTGGTTGCCGTGACGATAAGCACCTGCTCCCCCACCGCCTGGTGCTGGCGGATCAAATCCAGCGCCTGCGGGCGGATGGCAGGGGCAATCACCTCGCGCATGAACTGCGCGTGGGCTGCCGCGGCGGCCTCAGCCCCCCGCAGGCGAACCGCCTCAGTGGCGAAGCGTACGTAGTCGTGTACGTCGAGCGTGCCTGCCTGGTAATGGGCGTAGAACTCGTCGTTGCGGCGGGCAAACTCCACCGGGTCGTTCCAGCCAAGGCGAATGGTGAACTCGCCCCACTCGTAATCGGAGTCGAGCGGCAGCAGGGTGTGGTCCAGGTCGAACAAGGCCAACCGAAGGCGAGGGGTCTGGGTATCCGTCATTGATTCTTTAAGTGCATTGAGCGTGGGCGGGCTTGGGTGGATCCACAGCAATCCACAGGCCTCAGCCTTTTCATTCCGATTCAAGCATCGCCTTCAGCAACGGAATGGTGATGGCACGCTGGGTGCGCAAGGCAAAGGCATCGAGCTGGTCCAGCAACTGCATCAGACTGCCCAGATCGCGCGAAAAACGCTTGAGCATGAAGTCCATGACCTCATCGCCCAAAAACACGCCCCGGGCGTCTGCTTCCTGGCGCAGCACGGCGCGACGCGCGGTTTCATCCAGCAATTGCAGCTGGAACACATGCCCCCAGCCCATGCGGCTGCGCAAATCATCACGCAGCGGCAGGTCGGCAGGCGGCAAATCGCCCGCAGCCAGCACCCAGCGCTGGCCGCCGGTGGCGGGGTTGATGGCGTTCACGAACCAGTTGAACGCGCTGGCCTGCTGGGCCGTGTTGTAAAGATGCACTTCGTCCATCACCACAGCCGCCCAGCGCTCGTCAAAGTCGGGGGGGTTGGCGACCGAGGCATCCATCCAGCCGACGCTCGCGCCTTGCTCGTGCAGGGCTTCGCACACCGCCTTGAGCAAATGGGTTTTGCCACTGCCGGCCTCGCCCCACAGGTAGGTGGGCACAGGCGAGCGGGTGTTCTGGCTGCTGCCCTCACCAGCCCACAAGCGCAGGTGCTGCAGGGCGGCTTCGTTGGGGCCCGCATAGAAACTTGACAGTGTCGGCCCCGTGGCAAGGCCGATATCCAGCGCCAGCTGCTTCATGGCAACTGCCCGCTGGCCAACACGCTGGAGCAAGGAGAAAAGGCGAAGAACGGCATGGGCTCCAGAGAGAAAACAGGACGGTGTGAAGGGAGAGCCGCCGGGCAGGCGGCGCGCACCCCGTAAAATCTGCGCAAATTTTAGTCTGCTGCGCACGCTGGTCCGTGCCATCTTCGCCATGAGCAACTCTGCCGCTACCCCTACCCCCCTGTCCTACAAAGACGCTGGCGTTGACATCGACGCTGGCGACGCACTCGTCGAGCGCATCAAGCCCCTGGCCAAGAAAACCATGCGCGAAGGCGTGCTGGCAGGCATTGGCGGCTTTGGTGCCCTGTTTGAAGTGCCCAAGCGCTACAAGGAACCCGTGCTGGTGAGCGGCACTGACGGCGTGGGCACCAAGCTCAAGCTGGCGTTTGAATGGAACATACACGACACCGTGGGCATCGACCTGGTGGCCATGAGCGTGAACGACGTGCTGGTGCAAGGCGCCGAGCCCCTGTTCTTCCTCGACTACTTTGCCTGCGGTAAGCTGGACGTGGACACCGCCGCCGCTGTGGTGGGCGGCATTGCCAAGGGCTGCGAACTGAGCGGCTGCGCGCTGATTGGCGGTGAAACCGCTGAAATGCCCGGCATGTACCCCGCAGGTGAATACGACCTGGCCGGCTTTGCCGTGGGCGCAGTCGAAAAGTCCAAGATCCTGACTGGTCAGAACGTCGCCCCTGGCGATGTGGTGCTGGGCCTGGCCAGCCACGGCGTGCATTCCAACGGCTTCAGCCTGGTGCGCAAGTGCATTGAACGTGCCGAAGCCGCTGGTACCGTGCCCGCCACGCTGGACGGCAAGCCCTTCAAGCAAGCCATCATGGAACCCACCCGCCTGTACGTGAAGAACGTACTGGCCGCGCTGGCACAACATCCCATCAAGGCACTGGCCCACATCACCGGGGGCGGCCTGCTGGAAAACATTCCCCGCGTGCTGCCCGAAGGCACTGCCGCTCACCTGAAGAAGGGCAGCTGGCCCCAGACCGAGCTGTTTGCCTGGCTGCAAAAGACCGCAGGCATTGACGACATCGAGATGAACCGCACGTTCAACAACGGCATCGGGATGGTGGTGGTGGTAGACGCCGCCAACGCCGAAGCCACGGCCGCCACGCTGCGCGCCGCGGGCGAGCAGGTGTACACCATTGGCACGATTGCGCAGCGCGGCGAGGGTGCCGCAGTGGTCGTCGCCTAACCCCGCACTGCTCCACCACCACGCGCATGGCGCAGCACCAGCCCCCTGCCCTCTCGCCCGAGCAGCCCCCGGCGGCGCTCACCACCTATACCACCGCCCCACCGCCCCTTCGGCCGGTGAGATCGGGTGTGGTGCTGGCCAGCTATCTACTGATGGGAGGCGCACTCTTGTTGGTGATGTGGCGCGGGCTGCTGCCCGGCCTGCTGTGCGTATGCCTGGGCTTTTTGCTCACCCGCGCGCTGACTGCGTGGATCGCTGCGGGCACGCGGCGCCTGCCCGGCGCGCAGCGCAACCGCCAAACGGCTGATGCCCCACCCAGGTCCGCCCAGGTGGTAGCCGCTGCCGTGATCATGCTCATGCCCCTGGCGCTGCTGGCCGCCGGGCTGACGCATTCGCGTGGTTACCTGGTTGATGCGCCTCAGCAATACCGCGAATTGCTCACCTACATGGCCCGCACGGTGCTGGAATTGCGCCTGAAGCTGCCGGCCGACATGGCGGCCCATCTGCCCGAGGGCGCCGCAGAAATCCAGCGCATCATCGCCAACTACCTGGGCGCCAAGGCAGGCGCACTGGCCATGGCAGGGCGTGCATGGCTGGGCAGTGTGCTGTTTGCCTATGTGGGCCTGCTCATTGGCTCGCTGGCCGCTGTGCGCACCACCAAGGCAGGCCTGGGGCCTTTGGCCCAGCAATTGGCCCAGCGCGTCACCCTGTTTGGCGAGGCATTCCGGCAGATCGTGGCGGCGCAGTTCTGGATTGCAGCCTTCAACACCTTGCTCACGGCCCTGTTTCTGCTGTTCATTTTGCCGATGTGGGACATGGCCCTTCCCTACACTCCGGTGCTCATCACGCTGACCTTTGTGGCGGGCCTGGTACCCATCGTGGGCAACCTGCTGTGCAATGTGGTGATGACGATTGTGGGCTTGTCGGTGTCCCCCCTGGCGGCGGCGGCCTGCCTGGGCTTTCTCATCCTGATCCACAAGGCCGAATACGTTATCAACGCCAAGGTGGTGGGCCAACGCACGCAGATGGGTGTGTGGGAGTTGCTGAGCGTGATGTTTGTGGCCGAGGCCGTCTTTGGCCCGGCGGGACTGGTGGCAGCGCCACTGTTTTACGCCTACCTCAAAAAGGAACTGGTCGCCGCACGACTGGTATGACCTTGGATCGCCACCTCTGAAGGGTGACCCGCGCCTGTAGACATTCCCGCGCTTGCGGGGCTTTGTCGGGACAAACCCTGAAGAACGGGGTCAATGTCAGAACATTGCAAACCCAAAGACTAAAATCTGCGCGCACCAGCACAATTTGCAACTTTTTGTAAAAAAGTTGGGATTTGCACCTCTCCTTTCACTTCAAGCGCGCCCCATGACCATTGCAAGAAAACTGGCACTTCAAGTGCTGTTCGCCCTTTTGGGCATGGTGGTGATGACGGCCTGGTTCCTGGTTTCCGAACGCAAGCTGATCCTTGAAGAGCGACAAACCGGTGTGCGCCAGGTGGTCGAGGTGGCTTATGGCATTGCCGTGCATTTCCACACGCTGAGCACCAAGGGCGCCATGCCCGACGAAGAAGCCCGGCAGCGCGCAGCAGCGGCCATGCAAGCGCTGCGCTACAGCGGCAATGAATACATCTGAATCAACGACATGCATCCCCGCATGGTGATGCACCCCGTCAGGCCCGAACTGAACGGGCAGGACCTTTCTGCCAACAAAGACCCCAACGGCCTGCCGCTGTTCATGGAGTTTGTGCGCATCGTGAAGACCCAAGGCGCCGGTTTTGTGCCCTACATGTGGCCCAAGGCTGGCAGTGATATTCCGGTGGAGAAGACCTCCTACGTCAAAGGCTTTGAGCCCTGGGGCTGGGTGATTGGTTCAGGCGTCTACATCGACACCGTGAACGCCGCCATCTGGAAACGCGCCATGGGCTTTGGTGCCGTAGCACTGGCGCTGGGTGCAGCGCTGCTGGTGGTGGGCACCCTGATCTCACGCAACCTGCTGCGCCAGTTGGGTGGCGAGCCCGACTATGCGCGCCACATCGCGCGCAGCATTGCCCAGGGTGACCTGGCCGTGGCGGTGAAGACCCGGCCCGGTGACGAGTCCAGCCTGATGCTGGACATACAGGCCATGCGCGACAGCCTGCACCGCATCGTGCAGCGGGTGCGCAGCGGCACCGAGCACATCGCCAGCGCCTCGCAACAGATCGCGGCGGGCAACAGCAACCTGTCGGGCCGCACCGAATCCCAAGCCAGCGCTCTGGAGCAAACCGCCGCCTCGATGGAGGAAATGACCTCCAACGTCAAACAGAACGCCGACAACGCACGCCAGGCCAGCAGGTTGGCGAAGTCTGCCTCCGACGTGGCGCGCCAGGGGGGCGCTGCGGTGGAAAAGGTCGTGCAGACCATGGACTCGATTGAAGCGTCGTCGCGCAAGGTCGCAGACATCACAGGCGTGATTGAAAGCATTGCCTTCCAGACCAACATCCTCGCGCTGAATGCGGCGGTGGAAGCAGCCCGCGCCGGTGAACAAGGCCGGGGCTTTGCGGTGGTGGCGACCGAAGTGCGCAGCCTGGCGCAGCGCTCCTCCGAAGCGGCCAAGGAAATCAAGGCCCTGATCGGTAATTCCGCCGAACAGGTCAAGGCAGGCACGCAACTGGCTCAGGAAGCTGGCACCACCATGCAGGCGGTGGTGAACAGCGTGCTGCAGGTGTCGTCCGTGATCGAAGAAATCAGCCAGGCCAGCCGCGAGCAGACCGACGGCATCGAGCAGATCAACCAGGCCGTGGCACAGATGGACCAGGGCACGCAGCAGAACGCCGCGCTGGTGGAAGAAGCCGCAGCGGCTGCCGCAGCCTTGCAGCAGCACGCGCAAGAGCTGACGCAGGTGGTGGCGACTTTCCATCTGGACGAATCCCACCAGGCCCCAGCTGCACGCTCGACCGGCACGGCACCGCTGCGACTGACCTGAGCGGCCTTCGTGCACGCAATCCATCAAAAATGATAGCTACCAGCGCTTGATACATAAGCGCTAGCGGCCATTTTCTTCAAATTTTCTTGAACTGCCTCGCCACAAAAGCCCAGATCAGGGCGGATGCATCCGGCCCCGCCGGATCGCTGTAAGGCCAACGGGAAGCGCCGCCGCTCCAGGCGTGGTCCAGCCCGGCAATTTCGCGCAACGACACGGCCAACTGGCCGCGCAGCTTGAAGTCCACCGCCCGCATCGGATACCGCTGCCCGCGCGCCACGGTGCGCTCTGCCGTGGCACGGGCGCCCGACGCCTGGGCCCAGAGCAGCGCTGTGGCCATGGCGTTGCGCACGGACACCACGCGGTCGGCATCGCCATGCAGCACCAGCAGGGGCGGCAGGCGCAATCCCTGGGGGGCAGCGGGCAACCCTGTGTCGGTCATGGCGGCTGGCAGCGCGGGCCATGCATCAGGCAATTGCGCATCACGGGTGCCGCGCATGGCGGCCAAGGCGTTGGCGGCCGATTCGGCCGTACCCGGTGCCACCCCCGAATGCATGGCCACGGCGCAGAACCGCGTGGGGTACAGCGCCGCGAGCAGCGCAGCCATGCTGGCACCCGCCGACAGGCCCGCCACGGCCACACGTGACAGGTCCACGGGGTGCCGCCGCGCCACCTGGTCCACGGCGGCGAGGACCGTGGCCGCCTCGGCATCGGCCTTGCCGCTGCGGCGCTCGTACCAGTTCCAGCAGCCCTGGGGGTTGGCCATGCGCTCTTGCTCCGGGTAGAGCACAAGAAAGCGCTTGCGCGTTGCAATGCGGTTCATGCGCGAGATGGCGGCCAGGTCACTTCCCGTCTGGCGGCACCCATGCAGCATGACCAGCAGCGCAAAAGTCTCGCCCGGTGCAGCCACCAGCCCCGGCGGCACAAACAGGTGAAAGCGCCGCGCACCGGCAGGGCCGGGCGCCACGCCAGCGATCCATTGCTCAGAAGGGTTAGCCAGTTTGGGCCGTTGGGGAGCAGGCTTGGCTGCCACCTTGCGCTCCGGCCGGGCCTGCGCTGAAACGGCCTTTTTCCGGGGCGCTGGCTGGGTTGCGCGCACCAGGGCCGCAAGGTTGCGCTGGTAGGCGCGGGTCCAGTTGGCCAGGGAGAAGAGACGGGGTTTGCGGGGCATGGAGGAAGGGAAGATTGCAGGCAGGGTGACATGCATCACCAAGGGAAAACCCTTGCCACCTTAACAGGAGTGAAGCTCCACGGGGCGCGATGCTTTCCCCCAGCCTCCGTGAGACAAACACATACGGCGGGGGGCGCCACCGTAAAAAGCCCGCAACGGTGTGGGGCACCGCGCCATTTCGGGTGCGCTTTAGCGGAGGCAGGAACCGCTCGCAAGCTGGGGCGGGGCTACATGATCGGCCCACAACAAATACAGACGGCCCCATCAGTTTGAAGTGTTTTTGGCCTCCAGCGCTTACTGGACAAGCGCTAGCAGCTATCAACTCTATAGCAACACCGCCCAGACGGAGATAGCTTCGGCGCCTGCGGCGCTCAATACACCTCAGGCACGTACATCGACGCAGGCACAGGCTGGCGGAAATACTCGGGGTTGCGTACCCGCTCGGGCAACACCACGGGGGCATGGGGCACTTCCTGGTAGGGCAGCTGGCTCAGCAGGTGGTGAATGCAGTTGAGGCGGGCCTTTTTCTTGTCCACCGCCTGCACCACCCACCAGGGGGCTTCGGGGATGTGGGTGCGCTCCAGCATGGTTTCCTTGGCCTTGGTGTAAGCCTCCCAGCGCACGCGGCTTTCCAGGTCCATGGGGCTGAGCTTCCACTGCTTGAGGGGGTCGTGGATGCGCCCCAGAAAGCGCAGGTGCTGCTCTTCATCGGTGATGGAGAACCAGTATTTGACGAGCTTGATGCCCGAGCGCACCAGCATCTTTTCAAATTCGGGTACGGTGCGGAAAAATTCTTCGTACTCGTCGTCCGAGCAAAAGCCCATCACGCGCTCCACACCCGCCCGGTTGTACCAGCTGCGGTCAAACAGCACGATCTCGCCCGCCGCTGGCAGGTGCGCCACATAGCGCTGAAAGTACCACTGCGTGCGCTCACGGTCGTTGGGCGCTGGCAGTGCAGCCACGCGGGCCACGCGCGGGTTCAGCCGCTGGGTGATGCGTTTGATCACCCCGCCCTTGCCTGCCGCATCGCGGCCCTCAAACAGAATCACCACCTTCTGGCGGCTGTGTTGCACCCAGTCCTGCAACTTGACCAACTCGCCCTGCAGGCGAAACAGCTCTTTGAAGTAGCGCTGGCGCTCCAGCTTGTCGGTGGCCACCAGGTCACCCACCTCATCCACGTTGCGGTCTTCAATCTCCAGCTCCAACTCTTCGTCGTAGCTGTCCATCAAGTCATTGGCGATGCGCTGCATCAGGTCCTGGGCGTCGAACGGTGTGTTCTGGAGCATGGCTGTGAAACGGTGCAAAAAGGTGCGCCCATGCTGCCCTGCTTTGGTGACAACACCGTGACAGCCGCCAAACGGTCATCAAACCGTCATGCTCGCAGCGCACGATGGCAGGCAGCCCTCCCGACCGGGCCCTTGTTCCTTTTGCCTACCCATTCCATGACAGTCCACTCTGCAGGCACGCTGCCGCACCACAGCTACGGCGGCGACTCGGCAGGTCTGGTGTGCGGCTACCTCATGCAGGGCAGCACGCCTGCCATGCCGCTGGACAGCACCGAAGCAGCACACTGGCTGCATGCCCATGGCAACCCCGCCACGCCAGCAGGCCAGGGGCCGGTGCAGCGGCCCGACCCTGCCCCCTTCGTGTGGTTGCATTTCAACCTGGCCCACGCCCAGGCCCTGCGCTGGATACAGCGGCACGCCCAGTTGCCCGATGCGTTTTTTGAGGCACTCAAAGAGGGCTCGCACTCCACCCGCATCGAACGCGACGACGATGCCCTGGTGGGCGTGCTCAACGACGCACATTTCGACTTCGCCTTCGAGCCCTTTGACATTGCCACGCTGTGGATTTGCGTGCTGCCCCATGTGGTCATCACCGCGCGCGCCCACCCGCTGCGGTCGGTAGATGCCCTGCGCACGGCCGTGCGGCAGGGCTACACGCCGCGCTCTAGCGTGGCGCTGCTGGAGCAACTGATGCGCACACAGGCCGCCGGGCTGGTGGACATCGTGCGCGGCGTCACTCAGCGCATCGACGGCATTGAGGATGAATTGCTGGCGGGCCGGCTCAACCACAAGCGGGCGCGGCTGGGCGTATTGCGGCGGTTGCTGGTGCGGCTGCAGCGGCTGCTGGCCCCCGAGCCTGCGGCCTTGTTCCGCCTACTGCAGCACCCACCCACCTGGATGGGCGCCGACGATGTGCAGGAGCTGCGCGATTCCACCGAAGAGTTCTCGGTGGTGCTACGCGACATGCAGGGCCTGCAAGAGCGCATCAAGCTGCTGCAGGAAGAACTTGCGGCCAGCGTGCAAGAGGCCAACAGCCGCAGCCTGTTTGTGCTGACCGTGGTCACCGTGCTGGCGCTGCCCATCAACATCCTTGCGGGCTTGCTGGGCATGAACGTCGGGGGCATCCCGCTGGCCGACAGCGAACATGGCTTTTGGGTCATCGTGGGCATCCTCGTGGTGTTCACAGCGGTGGCGGGCTGGCTGGCCCTGCGCGGCGCTCGGGACAAGTAAGCCTTGCCAGACGGCGCGCACGGCGCAACTACAATGCCGCCCCTGCCTTGAAGACCCGGCCACGCGCCCACACACCATGAACATCGTTGTCAACGAAGAACTCAAAGCCTACATCGACCCCCTGACCCCGGAAGAACACGATGCGCTGGAGCGCAGCATCCTGGCCGAGGGTTGCCGCGATGCCCTGGTGCTGTGGGGCGATGTTCTGGTGGACGGCCACAACCGCTACGGCATTTGCCAAAAGCACGGCCTGCCCTTCCAAACCGTGCAGAACACGCGCTTCCAATCGATGGAAGATGTGCACCTGTGGATGATTGACCAGCACCTGGGCCGCCGCAGCGTGTCTGACTTTCAGCGTGGCGTGCTGGCACTGCGCAAGCGCGAGATCGTGGCGGAGCGCCGTGCACGCGCGGCAGCTGCCTTTGTGGCGGGCAATGCGCAAGCAGAAACGCAGCCTGAAGAAAGCTCTGCAACCGCCGCCCCTGCGGCGGCCAGCGTGGCGCCCCCCGAAGACCTGAGCAGCCGCGAAGCCATTGCGCGCGCGGCCCGCCTGAGCAGTAGCCAGGTGGTCATGATTGAAAAAATCCAGAAGCAGGCAGCGCCTGAGCTGGTGGCGGCGGTGAAGTCCGGCACCATCTCGCTCAATGCAGCCGCCGCCGTGGCCACCCTGCCGGCTGAAGAACAGGTGGCGGCCGCCACCGCAGGCAAAGACGAGCTCAAACAAGCCGCCAAGCGCGTGCGCGAAGCCAAGCGCAAAACCCGCGAAGAAGCCGCCCCAAAAAATGCAGATGAGGCCCCGCAGCCGACTGAAGGCGCCCACACCGATGAGCTGCCAGCCTTGCGCGCGCGCGTGGCCGAGCTGACGGCCGAAAACGAGGCCCTGCGCCAGCAACTGGCCCAGTTGCGCGCACAACTCTCGGCAGAAGACGGCCAGCCGTTTTAAAGGGCGCTAGGCGCCAATCTTTTGGGTTAACCCAGCGAACGCCGCAGTGCGTTCAACCGCTCGGCAACCATGTCGGCATCCAGCCCGTCTTCGGCGTGGGCCAGGTAAGTTTCCAGGTCTTGCACCGCTTCCTTGGCATTGCCCAGTTCAGCATGGGCCAGGCCACGGTCCCGCCGCTCACCCCACGCCTGGGGTGAGAGCACCACCAAGCGGTCCAGCACCGCCGTCAGGCGCTGCCAGTCTTGCTGCGAGCGGTGCACTTCCTTGAGGTTGCGCAGCATGCGGGCAATGATGTCGCGCGGCGTGGCGGCCTGCAAATACAGGCCCAGCGGCACGTCATAGTCATCCACCAGCCCGCTCTGGCGCTTGTAGGGCTCCAGCCGCTCAGAAAGGTCTTCACGGCTGAGCGACTGGCCCGTGGTCGGGTCCATCACCACCTGCCCCTTGGGCAGCAGCACCTTCACCATGAAGTGGCCCGGAAAACCCACCCCGCGCACATGCAGACCCAGCCCCTGGGCCAGCTCCATCCACAACACCGCCAAGCTGATGGGAATGCCCCGGCGCGTGCGCAGCACCGCATTCAAGTAGCTGTTGTCGGGGTCGTAGTAATTGTTGACGTTGCCCGCAAAGCCCAGGTCGGAATAAAAGAACTGGTTGAGCATGTGCAACCGCTGCAGCGACGGGGCATCGCTGGCCAGGCGTCGGCGGATGCGGGCCTGCATCTGGTCCACGTCGCCCAGCAGTTGCTGCACGTCCAGTTCGGGGTACTCGTCCTGCGCGATGCTGGCGGCGGCTTCGAGCAGCGGAAAGTGCTCGTCGCTTTGCACCAGGCAAGCGAAATACTCCAGGGACGAAGGAACGGTATAGCTCAGGGACATGGCAGATTTTTAGGTGGGGGCCGCATGGCAGTCAAGGCGCAAAACCGGGGGCTTTACCCCGGTGTTACCGCCACTGCGCCGCGTGCAAAGAACGCTCAGCGGCGCAGCATCTGCCGCAGCTTGAGCCCTGCGGCCCACAGGGCACCGAAATACACCACGGCAGCCGCCGCCATCAGCCCCAGCAACAGAAGCACCCGCTGGCCGCTGTGGGCGCGCAGGGCCACCCAGTCAAAGTAATGCGAGCCCCAGGCCAGCAGCACTGCCAGCAAGGCGCTGGCCGCCACCACCTGCAGGGCAAAGCGCGACCAGCCCGGCTGGGGCTGGTAGCTGCCGCGCCGCACCAGCCCGACCAACAGCCACAGCGCGTTGACCAGAGCCCCCAGGCCAATCGACAGGGCCAGCCCCGCGTGGTCAATGAGCGGCACCAGCACGGCGTTGAGGATCTGGGTGATGACCAGCACCACGATGGCAATCTTGACCGGCGTGCGCACATCTTGGCTGGCGTAGTAGCCGGGGGCCAGCACCTTGATGGCGACCAGGCCCAGCAAGCCTGCGCCGTAGCCAGCCAACGCCACGGCAATCTGCCCTACATCGGTGTCTGCCAGCTTGCCGTAGTGGAACAAGGTGGCCACGAGGGGTTTGGCAAAGGTGAGCAACGCTACGGCACAGGGCACGGCCAGCAGCACCACAATGCGCAAGCCCCAGTCCAGCATGGCCGAGTATTTCTGCGCGTCCCCAGCCGCTTTGGCGGCAGTGAGCTGGGGGGTGAGCACCACGCCCAGGGCCACCCCCAGCAAGGCCGTGGGGAATTCCATCAACCGATCGGCATAAAACAACCAGGTGACGCTGCCAGGCGCCAGGTAAGAAGCAATCTGCGTGTTGATCATCAGGGACACCTGCGCCACCCCCACGCCCAGCAGAATGGGCGCCATCAACGTCAGCACCCGGCGCACGCCCGGCTCAGCCCAGGCCGCGCGCAGGGCACCCCAGGTCACGCCAATGCGGGGCATGAGCCCCATGCGAAGCAGCACCGGGATTTGAACCCCCAGCTGCAGCACGCCCCCCAGCATCACCCCTCCTGCCATGGCGTAAATGGGCTCGATGCCGCGCGCCTCCAGCTGGGGCGCCCCCAGCCAGGCCGCGCCGATCATGCAGAGATTGAGCAACACGGGCGAGGCAGCAGGCACGGCAAAGTGCTTCCAGGTGTTGAGAATGCCGGCGGCCAGTGCCACCATGGACATGAAGCCGATGTAGGGGAACATCCACCGCGTCATCAACACGGCAGCGTCAAAAGCCTCGGGGGTTTGGCGCATGCCGCTGGCCAGAGCCCACACCAGCGCTGGCGCGCCCAGCACGCCCAGCGTGCAAGTCAACAGCAGCGTCCAGGCCAGGGCAGTGGCCACCGCAGCGATCAGCCGGTGCGTGGCCTCCTCGCCTTCTTTGGTTTTGGTGGTTGCCAGCACGGGCACAAAAGCTTGCGCAAATGCACCCTCGGCAAACAGGCGGCGAAACAGGTTAGGAATGCGGAAAGCGACGTTGAAGGCGTCCGTGAGGGCGCTGGCGCCAAACATGGACGCCATCAAAAGGTCGCGCACCAGGCCCGTCACGCGGGAGGCCAGGGTCAGCAGGGATACGGTGGAGGCGGCTTTGAACAGAGACACCGCCGGGAGTGTATTCGCAGCGCACCGCCCCGCCTGTGCGGCTGTGGGGTTGTTTCACGCCCTTACCTGAAACATCCGGGCGGGTGCAGCGCCGCGCAGGGCCCATATGCCCGGTGAGCAGATGCCCGGAATGCGTCCGCTGGCGAAAAGCCACGCCCTTTTCAGCCAGTGGGCTATAATCGTCGGCTTTGCTGACATCATCCTCAGACTCAAGGAACTAAATCATGGCATCCGCTAAACCAAAGAAAAAGAACCCACGCCTGGCGTCGGGCCGTAAGCGCGTCCGTCAGGACGTCAAGATCAACGCAGCCAACACATCGCTGCGTTCCAAATACCGCACTGCCGTCAAGAACGTCGAAAAGGCGGTTCTGGCTGGCGACAAGGTGAAGGCTGCTGAAGCTTTTGCCAAGGCACAAAGCGTGGTTGATACCGTTGCCGACAAGGGCATCTTCCACAAGAACAAGGCAGCTCGCGATAAGAGCCGCCTGGCAGCCAAGGTGAAAGCCCTGGCACTGGCCGCCTGACCCACTTCAGGCAAACAGCACGGGTAGCGCAAGCTGCCCGCCGTTTGTAACGGGTGCGCTGTCAGCAAAACATCAAAACCGCCTTCGGGCGGTTTTTTTGTGCCCGCTTGGTTTTCAGGTGCGGCGCAAACCATCTTCTTGGCGCATCTGGCGGATTTTGGTGCATTGCATGCCGCCTTCATGGACCCCACCTGCAGCGCGAGCAGGCGTAAAAAAAGGCCAGTCAGGCCTTGGGGGGGGGAGCGTCGGGTAGCAAACAGGCTTCTGCGACTTGCAAGTTGTTGTCCCTTGCGAAGTTGATCACAAAGTCCCAGGCCATGGGCTCGTGGCTTTGCAGGTCTCGGTGGACCACCACACATTTCACGCCGTTGAGGGTGGTGGGAATGCACCAGGGCGAATAGCTCAGGTGGCTGCCCGGCCGCGAGCCACCGGGGCGGAACTGGCTCATGACGCCCGCCAAGCGCTCGGCCCAATCGCTGGGTCGAAAGGTTTTCCCGTCGTGGGTAACGCCTTGGATGAAGACTTCTTTGGTGGAGGGGGAAACCATCGCGGTCGGTTGGGTAAGTGGCAGCTCACCGCAGGGTTGCTACAGCCATCCATTCTAACTCTTATATAAGAGCTAACCCGGTACTCCTGCAGCCCAGGCGGGTAACGCATCGCAGTGATGCGCAATTGTCAATGGCCAGCCACGGCACTCCCCCTAGAATCGTGCTTCGCTTTTCGGGTGAAACACCCTGTTCGCAGGCCACAAGCCCAACCTTTTTCTGCACCGTCTGGAGATCTCTGCATGACCGCTTTCATCGAGGCAGCCTCGCCCCACGTAATGAACACCTATGGCCGCGTACCGATCGCGCTGGCCCGAGGCCAGGGCTGCCGAGTCTGGGACGTCAACGGCAAGGAATACCTGGACGCGCTGGGCGGCATTGCCGTGAACACGCTGGGGCACAACCACCCCAAGCTGGTGCCGGCGCTGCAAGACCAGCTCACCAAGCTCATCCACACCTCCAACTACTACCACTCGCCGCTGCAAGAAGCGCTGGCTGCCAAGCTGGTGGAACGCTCTGGCATGACCAACGTGTTCTTCTGCAACTCGGGTCTGGAAGCCAACGAGGCGGCCATCAAGATCGCACGCAAGTACGGCGTGGACAAGGGCATCGCCAAGCCCGAGATCGTGGTTTACGAAAAGGCCTTCCACGGCCGCTCCATCGCCACCATGTCGGCCACGGGCAACCCCAAAATCTACAGCGGCTTTGGCCCTCTGGTCGAGGGCTTCATCCGGGTGCCACTGAACGACATCGAAGCCATCAAGCAACGCACCGAGGGCAACCCCAACGTGGTGGCGGTGTTCTTTGAAACCATCCAGGGCGAAGGCGGCGTGAACCCCACCCGCGTCGAATACCTGCAGCAGTTGCGTGCCCTGTGCGACGAGCGCGGCTGGCTGATGATGATTGACGAAGTGCAGTGCGGCATGGGCCGCACCGGCAAGTGGTTTGCCCACCAGTGGGCAGGCATCGTGCCCGACGTGATGCCCCTGGCCAAGGGCCTGGGCTCTGGCGTGCCGATTGGTGCGGTGGTGGCGGGCCCCAAGGCCGCCAACGTGCTGCAACCGGGCAACCACGGCACCACCTTTGGTGGCAACCAGTTGGCCATGCGCGCAGGCAACGAAACCATCCGCATCATGGAAGAAGAAGGCCTGCTGGAGAACGCAGCCACGGTGGGCGCGCACCTGAAGGCGGCCCTGCAGCGCGAACTGGGCAGCCTGCCCGGCGTGAAGGAAATCCGCGGCCAGGGCCTGATGCTGGGCATTGAGCTGAACAAGCCCTGCGGCGCCCTCACCGGCCGCGCCGCTGAAGCAGGCCTGCTGATCAGCGTGACGGCGGACAGCGTCATCCGCCTGGTGCCCTCGCTGATCCTCACCGTGGCCGAGGCCGACGAAATCGTCGCCAAGCTCACCCCTCTGGTCAAAGCCATCCTGGCCGAATAAACCTTGCAGGGCGCGCCACGGCGTGCCCTTTTTTGCCATGAAACACTATCTGCAGTTCACCGACCTCACCGCTGACGAATACGCTTACCTGTTCGAGCGCGCAGCCATCATCAAGAAGAAGTTCAAGTCGTACGAAAAGTACCACCCGCTGGCCGACCGCACCCTGGCCATGATTTTTGAAAAGGCCAGCACCCGCACCCGCGTGAGCTTTGAAGCGGGCATGTACCAGCTGGGCGGCAGTGTGGTGCACCTGACCACGGGCGACAGCCAGCTGGGCCGCGCCGAGCCAATTGAAGACAGCGCCAAGGTCATCAGCCGCATGACCGATCTGGTGATGATCCGCACATTCGAGCAAACCAAGATCGAGCGCTTTGCCGCCCATTCGCGCGTGCCCGTCATCAACGGGCTGACCAACGAATACCACCCCTGCCAGATCCTGGCCGACATCTTCACCTACATCGAACACCGTGGCTCCATCGCAGGCAAGACGGTGGCCTGGGTGGGCGACGGTAACAACATGGCCAACACCTGGGTGCAGGCCGCTGCACTGCTGGGCTTCAAGGTGAACGTGAGCACACCGCGTGGCTACGAAATTGATGAGAAATTGGCCTCTGGCGCCCAAGGGGTAAGCGCCAGCAGCTATCAGTTCTATAGCAACCCGCTCGAAGCCTGCAAGGGCGCCGACCTGGTCACCACCGACGTGTGGACCAGCATGGGCTACGAAGCCGAGAACGAGGCCCGCAAGAAGGCCTTTGCCGACTGGTGCGTGGACGCCGAAATGATGGCCGCCGCCCAGCCTGACGCCCTTTTCATGCACTGCCTGCCCGCGCACCGTGGCGAAGAGGTGGAGGCCGAAGTGATCGACGGCCCGCAATCGGTGGTGTGGGACGAAGCAGAAAACAGGATGCACGTGCAGAAGGCACTCATGGAGTACCTGCTGCTCGGCCGCGTGGCATGAAATGCAACGCGGTGGCGCGCCAGCGCCGGCAGACTGTTTCGGCGCAGGCTCATGTCCGCCATGCGGACGTGAAGCAGCCGCAGGCTGCGGGCCGAAGCCAGAATCGGATGCACGTGCAGAAGGCACTCATGGAGTACCTTCTGCTCGGCCGCGTGGCATAACGCCAAAGCGGCATGTTCGACCGCAGCACGGTAAACACCGACGCGCTGCTCACCCAATGGGCAGTCCTGGGCACGGCCCTGGGCTGCCCCGCCAATCCGTGGATGCAAGAAGGCCAGCGCCTGCTGCGCAGCTGGCAGCGTTGGCCCCGGGCGTACCACAATGCATCGCACCTGCAGGCCTGCCTGGGGCACTGGCAGACGGTGCAAAAGGAACTGCCCGGCGCGCTGGAGCAACCCCATGCCGTAGCGCTGGCCCTGTGGTTTCACGACGCGGTGTATTGGCCCTGGAGTGCCCACAACGAGCTACGCAGCGCGCAGTGGGCATCGCGCTTTCTCAACGGCCAGCACGTGCCACCCAGCCTGGTTTCAACCGTTCACGCACACATCATGGCCACATGCCACAACTCGGGCGCGCTGCAAGGCGACGCCACCTGGGTCGTGGGCATCGACCTGGCCGTGCTGGGCCAAAGCGATGCGGTGTACCGCCAGTTTGAGCGCAACGTGCGCAAGGAGTATTTCTTTGTGCGCTGGCCGCGCTACGTAGCGGGGCGCAGCGCAGTGCTGCAAGGCTTTCTGGACAGGCCGCGCATCTATCACAACGAGTGGTTTTTCTACCGCTATGAATCGCAGGCCCGCGCCAATCTGCGCCAAGCACTGGCAGCATTGCAGCAAGGCCAGTTGTACGCCTGACGCGGCGCACGCATCGACAAACGCCAACCACCACCAGGCAGACAGCGCCAACGCGTTGCACAGGGCGCTTGCCGCCGCTCAGCCCGAACGGCGGCTGAACAGGCGCAAGGGCCGCCCATTCAGATCAGAACCGCTCCTGGCGCTCTGCGGCGTGCACCGTCGCGCGGGGTGCTGCAGACGACGAACACCCGCCGCAACTGCTGCAACCGCCGCCCCCGCCACCACCACAGCCTGCGCTCTGCCCCATGGCCGGGTGCACCCGGCCCAGCTTTTTACGCAGCCCGGCCGGCAGCCAGCGCCACACCATGTAAGCGGCGGCCAGCGCCACGATCAAACCGGTGATCCATTGTTGCCACATCACGCGCCACCTCCCAGAGCCAAAGCGATTCGATAGGTCACAAAGCTGGCCGCGTAGGCCAGGCTGAACAGGTACACCACCATCAGCAGCGGGTAGCGCCAGCTGTTCGTCTCGCGCCGCACGGCGGCGATGGTGGAGATGCATTGCGGCGCAAACACAAACCACACCAGCAGCGACAGTGCCGTGGCCAGTGACCAGTTCTGCGCAATCAGCGGCGCGAGCTGGCTGGCCACTTCGTCCCCCGTGGCCGACAGCGCATACACCGTGCCCAGGGCGCCCACCGCCACCTCGCGCGCGGCCATGCCGGGAACCAGGGCGATGGCAATCTGCCAGTTAAAGCCAATGGGCGCCACCAGCACCTCCAGCAGGCGGCCCAACTGGCCTGCAAAACTGTAGGTAATGGCCGCCCCGGTGGCCCCTTCGGGCGGGGCGGGGTAGGTGGACAGGAACCACAGCAGCACCGTCACCGCCAAAATGATGCCGCCCACGCGCTTGATGAAAATCACCGCCCGCTCGTACAGGCCATGCGCCAGGCTGCGCAGGCTGGGCCAGCGGTAGGCGGGCAACTCCATCAGCAGCTGCGGGGGCCGCTGGTCAGACCGGGCCAGCTTGGCCACGCCTGCCACGGCCATGGCACTGGCAATGCCGCCCACATACAGCGCAAACAACACCAGGCCCTGCAGATTGAACAGGCCCGCCACGGTGCGCTCGGGGATGAAGGCGCCAATCAGCAGCGCATACACCGGCAAGCGGGCCGAGCAGGTCATGAGCGGCGCGATCATGATGGTGACCAGCCGATCGCGCCAGTGGGTGATGGAGCGCGTGGCCATCACGCCCGGCACGGCGCAGGCAAAGCTCGACAGCAGTGGAATGAACGAACGGCCCGACAACCCCACGGTGCCCATCACGCGGTCGAGCAAGAAGGCGGCACGCGGAAGGTAGCCCGAGTCTTCCAGCGCCAGGATGAACAGAAACAGCGTGAGGATTTGCGGCAGGAACACCAGCACCCCGCCCGCGCCGGCCACGATGCCATCCACCAGCAGGCTGCGCAGCGGGCCATCGGCCATGTGCTGCTGGATGAAGGCGGACGTCCATTCCACGCCTGCGTTGATCCAGTCGGTAGGCACGGAAGCCCAGGTGAATACCGCCTGGAACATCAAAAACAACGTGGCCAGCAGCAGCAACATGCCCCACACGGGGTGCAGTACCACGGCGTCGATGCGGTCATCCACACGCAGACTGGCTGCGGGGGCCCGCACCGCCAGTTCCATCAGCCGGTGCACCTGCTGATGGGTGCGAATGACCTGGGTCTGCGCGTCCAGCGGCGAGGCATCCAGCGCCACCGCCTCCTGGGCGGCTACCACCGGGGCCTTCAGGGCCTGCGCGGCGGGCGAATCCAGCCAGGCCAGCAATTCCTGCGCGCCATCACCGCGCACACCCACCGTGGCCAGCACGGGCATCCCCAGCTCACGGGCCAACACCTCACGGTCAATCTGAATGCCCCGGCGCTCGGCCATGTCGCTCATGTTCAGCACCAGCACCATGGGCAGGCCCAGGGCCCGGGCTTCCAGCACCAGGCGCAGGTTCAGGCGCAGGTGGGTGGCATCGGTCACGCACACCAGCAAGTCGGGCAGCGGCTCGCCGGGGCGGCGGCCACGCACGATGTCACGGGTGATGGCTTCATCCAGGCTGTGCGCGTGCAGGCTGTAGGCACCGGGTAAATCCAGCACGCACACCTTGCGGCCACTGGCCGTGTGCATCGTGCCCTCTTTACGCTCTACCGTCACACCTGCGTAATTGGCCACCTTCTGGCGCGCACCGGTCAGCAGGTTGAACAGCGCCGTCTTGCCGCAATTGGGGTTGCCCAGCAAAGCCACACGCAGGAAATCTGCCTTGGGCGACACGCCCCCAGCGTTCAGTACCGCGCTCATGACTGCCCCTGCGTCTGAACCTGCACCATCGCTGCCTCTTGGTGCCGCAACGCAAAAGTGGCCTGCCCCACCCGCACGGCCAGAGGGTCGCCCCCCCAGGCGCCCCGCGCCAGCACTTGCACGGTCTCGCCGGGCACAAAGCCAATTTCCAGCAAACGCAGCAAGGTGCTGTGCTCACGCCCATCGCGCGCCGATACCAGCCCGGTCACCAGCGCGGGCGTGCGCAATTTCAGTCCATCCAGGCCCGAAGCCGCTGACGGAGACGCCGAGGCCACGGTCAATGTGGCGGCCAGCGCGCTGGGGTACAGGGCGGCGGCGCTCTCGTGCATGGTTTTCATGGGGATCAGCCTTTTCGCAAATGAGTTTGGTTCTCATTCTACAAACTGAATTCTGGCGGCTATTGATTCAAATCAGAGCAGCCCTGATGGTCAGGAGATCTCAGGCACTTTGCACAAGGTACGGGCGCACGGGGGCCACCCTGAACTCCTCCAAACCAATTGCTGGCCCGCTCCATCCGGCCAACGCTGTTACCTGCTCAAGCTGCCCCCCTTCTCGCAGGCTGGTCATCGGCTGATCCCGCACGACAAATCCCCTTGAATGCAGGGTGCGCTTGGCGCTGCAAAAATGCGCGCACCTTCACTTCATGAGTAGCACATGGACTCCATCAGCCAGGCCGCCCTGGGCAGTGCCGTGGTGCTGGCCACCCTCGGGCGCCGCACCGCAGCATGGAAGGCAGCCCTGTGGGGAGCCGCCGCTGGCACCCTGCCCGACCTGGACGCTTTCATCGACCATGGCGACCCGCTGCTCAACATGGTGCGCCACCGGGCCGAGAGCCATGGCCTGGCACTACTCGCGCTGGCATCGGCCCCGCTGGGCTGGCTGGCCGCCCGCCTGTCGGGTCAGCCCGACCTGTGGCGGCGCTGGTGGCTGGCCATGGCGCTGGCGCTCATCACCCACCCGCTGCTCGACACCCTGACGGTGTACGGCACGCAGTTGCTGCAGCCGTTCAGCAACCATCCCTTTGCCGTGGGCAGCGTTTTCATCATCGACCCGTTCTACACCTTGCCACTGCTGCTCGGGGTTCTGGTCGCCGTACTTTGGTCATCCACCAAGGGGCTGCGCTGGAACACAGCCATGTTGGCGCTCAGCACCGCCTACCTGGGGTGGAGTGTGCTGGCACAGCAGCATGTGCGCGGCGTTCTGGAGGCTTCGTTGCGTCACAACGGAATGGCAGCCAGCCAGATGCTGGTCACGCCCGCCCCATTCAGCACCGTGCTGTGGCGTGCTGTGGCCATGGGGCCGGAGCACTACCACGAAGCGTATTACTCCTTGCTGGATGGCGCGCACCCCGTTGCCTGGACATCCCACCCGCGCGGCGCCGATCTGCGCCTGCAGCACGCAGACAACCCCCATGTGCAACGGCTGTCATGGTTCAGCCACGGGTTCATGCGCATGCAAGCGAACAGCCAGGGGCGGCTCACCATCACCGACCTGCGCATGGGGCTGGAGCCCTGCTATTCCTTCCACTTCGACATCGGCCCGGCCCACTCCCCGGCGAGCGAGACAGGCCCAGTGGTTCAGCAATGGCAGCGCCCTGATCTTTCGATGGCCTTGCCCTGGCTGTGGCGCCGCCTGACAGACCCCACGGCCGGCACCCTTTCCACCTTGCCGGGCGGCATCAGTTGCGGCACAGCGCCTTGAGGTAAGCCAGCACACAGCTGGCAGGGTGCAGACGGCCAACGCTGTCAACGCACTATCGGGAAATAAGGGGGCCAGTGGGGCGCTGGAGATCACGCCTGCCGTGGCCCGTCCACTGAACATTGCGGTGCCACCTGATCGGCTGTTCAGACCCCAACGTGACTGCGCAGGCAGCCACACCCCTGAACCCCGGTCAACCGAGTCGGGCAAACCCTGCGCCAAAAATCAGGGGGTGTTGGAAATAACCGACACCACAAAAAACCCACGCCATTACCTTCACGTCCCATGCAAAAGCTTTGGGACATTTCCCCCCCCGTTCACGCAGGTAGCCCGGTGTTTCCGGGCGATACGCCTTACAGCCAGCAGTGGTGCGCCACCATCGGCCCGGGCTGTCCGGTCAACGTCAGTGCCATCACGCTATCGCCCCACGTGGGCGCGCATGCCGATGCGCCGCTGCATTACGACGAGGGCGGTGCCAGCATTGGGGCCGTGGCGCTGGATGCGTTTTTGGGCCCGTGCCGTGTCATCCACGCCATCGGCTGCGGGCCGCTGATTGAGTGGGCGCACATTGCCCACGCCCTCTCTTCCACCCACCCCGCCCTGCCCGCCCGCGTGCTGGTGCGCACCTATGCCCAGGCCCCCGCGCAGTGGGACGGCCAGCTCACCGCCTATGCGCCCGCCACCATCGAACGGCTGGCGGACCTGGGCGTGCAGTTGGTGGGCATAGACACCGCCAGCATTGACCCGGCCGACAGCAAGACGCTGGACAGCCACCAGGTCATCCGCCGCCGGGGCCTGCGCGTGCTGGAGAACCTGGTGCTGGACGATGTGCCCGAGGGTGACTACGAACTCATCGCCCTGCCGCTGAAGCTGACCACGGCCGATGCATCCCCCGTGCGGGCGGTACTTCGCTCGCTGCCTGGTTGACCAGCGCGTCCACCCGTCTTTTAAACATTTTCGGCCTCTAGCGCTTATCCAGAAAGCGCCAGCAGCTATCAAAATGAAAGCAATATCAACATGACCATCACCCTGCAAGACTGCCGCACCCGCGACACCCAAGACCCCCTGCGCTCGCTGCGCGACCACTTTGCACTGCCCCCGGGCGTGATCTACCTGGACGGCAATTCGCTGGGTGTGCTGCCCAAGGCCGCGCCCGCCCGCATTGCCGATGTGGTGCAGCGCGAATGGGGCACGGACCTCATCAAATCGTGGAACACCGCCCGCTGGTTTGACCTGCCACAGCGCCTGGGCAACCAGCTGGCCCCCTTGATTGGCGCGGGCCAGGACCAGGTGGTGTGCACCGACAGCACCTCCATCAACCTCTACAAGGTGCTGAGCGCGGCGCTGAACATTGCCCGCGAAGACAGCCCCGCCCGCAAGCGCATCGTGAGCGAGCGCAGCAACTTCCCGACTGACCTCTACATTGCCGAGGGCCTGTGCAAGGAGCGCGGGCAAGAGCTGGTGCTGGTGGAGCCTGAAGAGATCAACGCAGCGCTGACCAGCGACGTGGCCGTGCTGATGCTGACGCATGTGAACTACCGCACCGGCGCCATGCACGACATGGCCGCCATCACCGCCGCCGCGCAGGCCCAAGGCATTTTGTGTGTGTGGGACTTGGCCCACAGTGCAGGCGCTGTGCCGGTGGACCTGCTGGGCGCGAACGCCGATTTTTCGATTGGCTGCGGCTACAAGTATTTGAACGGCGGCCCCGGCGCACCGGCCTTTGTGTGGGTGCACCCACGCCACGCCAACCGGTTCTGGCAACCCTTGTCGGGCTGGTGGGGTCATGCATCGCCCTTCCAGTTCACGCCCGATTACCAGCCCGCCCCCGGCATCACCCGCTACCTGTGCGGCACGCAGCCCATGATCAGCCTGTCGGCCCTGCAATGCGGGCTGGATGTGTTCACCGCCGCGCAAAGCCTGGGCGGCATGGCGGCGCTGCGCACCAAGTCGCTGGCGCTCACCGATCTGTTCATCCAGCTGGTGGAAGAGCGCTGCGCGGGCTACGGCCTGGGTTTTGCCACACCGCGTGAGCACGCCCAACGCGGCTCGCAGGTGTGCCTGACACGCGACGAAGGCGCGGGCGTGAACGGCCAGGGCAGCGGCGCCTACGCCATCGTGCAGGCACTGATTGCACGCGGCGTGATTGGAGACTACCGCGCCGGGTCCGGCGCGGCTCCAAGTGCAGGCAAAGGCGACGGCGGCAAGGTGCACAAAGACATCCTGCGCTTTGGCTTGACGCCGCTGTACATCGGGTTTGAAGACGTGTGGAACGCGGTGGAGCACCTGCGCCAGGTGCTGGAGAGCGGCGAGTGGCAAAAGGCCGAGTTCAACCAGACCCACGCCGTGACCTGAACCGGGAAGAAAACCACCATGTGCCCTTTCTCTCAAACCCCTGCGTCCGCCAGCGAAGCACCGGGCGCTGCGCTGCCTGAATCCATCGTGCACGAAGAGCGCGCCCAGCTCGACTTCAGCAAGTCCATGAGCTACGGCGACTACCTGCAGCTCGATGCCATCCTCACCGCGCAAAAGCCACTGTCGCCCGCGCACGACGAGATGCTGTTCATCGTGCAGCACCAGACCAGCGAGTTGTGGATGAAGCTGATGCTGCACGAGCTGCGCGCCGCCATCGGTCACATTGCGCGCGACGAGCTGCCGCCCGCCTTCAAGATGCTGGCGCGCGTGAGCAAAATCATGGAGCAGCTGGTGCACGCCTGGGACGTGCTGGCCACCATGACACCGCCCGAGTACAGCGCCATGCGTCCGTACCTGGGCCAGTCCAGCGGCTTCCAGAGCTACCAGTACCGCTGCATTGAGTTTTCGATGGGCAACAAGAACCGCGCCATGCTCAAACCCCACGAGCACCGCGCCGACCTGCTGGCCCAGGTGCAGGCGGCGTACGAAGCACCGTCGCTATACGACGAGGCCCTGCGGCTGATGGCGCGGCGCGGCATTGAGGTGCCTGCCAGCCACACCGAGCGCGACTGGACACAGCCCTACGCCGAAAGCGAAGCCGTGGAGCAAGCCTGGCTCACCGTGTACCGCAACCCTGAGCAGCATTGGGACCTGTACCAGTTGGGCGAGGAGCTGACGGACCTGGAAGACGCCTTCCGCCTGTGGCGCTTCCGCCATGTGACGACGGTGGAGCGGGTGATCGGCTTCAAGCGCGGCACCGGCGGCACGGGCGGCGTGAGCTACCTGCGCAAGATGCTGGACGTGGTGCTGTTCCCCGAGATCTGGCGCCTGCGCACGAACCTGTAAGGCCAGGGCCGCCGCACAGCGGCATTCAGTCTTTCACAACAAAAAGAGCTGCCAGCGCTTTATTCACAAGCGCTGGCAGCTCTTTTTTTGATAGCAAAACAAGGCGCAGGGCGATGACCCCGCCCCAGCCATCAAGGCAGGCGCAGGTACTCTGACTCGCGCACACTCACCTGGTACTCGCGGCCACCGATGGAGTACGTGACCCACAGCACCTTGGGCGTGCCCGGGGCGGGGTCGTAACCCGCCAGGTCGTTGCTGGCACGCACCGACAGCTGGTTACCCGACACCTGGGCCCGGACGCGGTCTGTCACGTCGATCACGCGGTTGTCAGCGCCATAGGCGGCTTGCACGATGGCCAGCCCGCCGTAGCCCGCGCCGGGGCGGTCATAGCCGCCGCCTGGGTAGTTGCCGCCCTGGTAGGCGCCGCCCTGGTTGTAGCCACCGCCGTTGCCATGCCAGCCGCCGTTCCAGCCCTCGTTACCCCAGTTGCCGCTGCGCCAGCCGGTAAAGCGTGCGCCGTCAATGGTGGAGCCTTCGGCGTATTCGAACATGCGGTTCTGGCCGTCGCGGGTGCGCACAAAAATGCGCAGTGTCTTGCTGCGGCCGCGGTGCGGGTCCACGCCAAAGGTATCGTTGGTCAGCGCAATGGGGCGGTCTTCGCGTGCCAGGTCGCGCAGGCGGCGGGTCACGTCCACATGGTGTTCCTGGGTGCCGTACACCGCTTGCAGGATGCGGAACTCGCCATCGTCGCGGCCATTGCCCTGGCCGCCGCCGTACCCACCGTTTCCGCCGCGCCAGCTGGTGAACTGGCGGCCATCGACCACCGCGTCTTCGCGGTAGTTGAAGGTGCGCGTCTTGCCTCGGGCGTCGCGGGCATCAATGCGCAGTGTTTTCACGCGGCCCCGGTCCGGGTCGGTGCCAAAGGTGTCGTTGTGCACCAGAAAGGGCTGGTCGCCGCTGGCCAGCTCGCGCACGCGCTCGGTCACGTCTACATAGCGCTCGCTCGTTCCGTAGCGGGCGCTCAGGATCTGGTAGGCCCCGTCGTCACCGCCACGCTGCGCGGCCGCAGGGGCCAGTAGTCCGAAGAACAGCAGCAGCGCGGCCCAGAAGCCGTAAAAAGAGTGGCGAAATGGCATGGGGAACCTCCTTGGGTGTTGGAATCACCGCGTTCAACGCGGCTTTTTTGTGAGGATGGCTGGCAAAAACAAGCCAGTGCCCCTTTGTAACGGAAGCCGGGGCCCCGCGTTGACCGGGATGGCCCGAGCGCATTATCTGTTCGGCAAAAGTTGGTACCAAATGTTTTCGTGGCGAGGCAACCCACCATCGGCACCGGCGAGACAGGCCAGTGAAGCGGCGGGCGTTACGCTTGCGGCATGAGCCTGCCCTCCGCCAACGCCGCTGCACACCCTCAACCGTTAACTGCCCCACAAGCCTGGGCCATGCTGCTGGCGCTGGTCAGCGGCTTTGCGCTGAGCCAGGCGTTTCGCACCATCACCGCCATCATGGCCACGGGGCTGCAGGCGGAGTTTGGCCTGTCGGCCCAGGCGCTGGGCGTGTTTGCCGGCACCTTCGCGTTCGCCTTCGGCACCATGCAGCTTTTCATGGGCATCGCCATCGATTTCTGGGGCATTCGGCGCACCTTGCTGGTGGCGTTTCCGATGGCGATTGCGGGGGCTGCGCTGTCTGCTGTGGCCACGGGCTACAGCATGTTGCTGCTGGGGCAGGTGCTGATTGGCGTGGGCTGTGCGCCTGCCTTTCTGGTGTGCACGGTGTTCATCGCCCGCTACTTTGCGCCGTCGCGCTTCGCCGCCGTATCAGGCGCTGCCATGGGGGTGGGTGGGCTGGGCATGTTGTTCACCGGCACGCCGCTGGCGTGGCTGGTGGAGCAATCGTCGTGGCGCTGGGGGTTTGGGGTACTGGCGGGCCTGGCGGCACTGGCCTGGGCCTTGATCTTCTGGAAGGTGCGCGAGCCCCGGGCGGCCCATGCCGACACGGCCACCCATGCAAAGCCCGAATCGCTGGGCCAGACAGTGCGCGGGTTCGGGGCGCTGTTCCTGCTGCCGCACACGGTGGGCATCTTGCTGCTGGCGCTGATGACCTATGCCTCCATGCTGTCTCTGCGCGGCCTGTGGCTCGGGCCTTTGCTGATTGACCGGCACGGCTACACGCTGGTCGCCAGCGGGCATGTGGCAACGGCCATGTCGCTGGTGTCGCTGTTCAGCCCCGCCTTCTTTGGGCGGATGGACCCCGGCCCCGGCGCACGCCGCCGCTGGCTTATCGGCTTCACGGTGCTGATGGCGGCACTGTTTGCGGCCATGGGCGTGTGGCAACTGGCGTGGCTGGATGTGGCGGGCCCGCTGGCGGTGGGGGTGCTGTCGGGCTACATCGTGCTGCAGTATGCGGACGTGCGCTCGTCCTACCCGGCGACCATGACGGGGCGCGCCATGTCGGTCTTCACCATGGCGCTGTTTCTGGGGGTGGCGCTGATGCAGTGGATCACCGGCGTGGCGGCATCCACCGCCAAGGCCCAGGGGGCCGAGCCCTATGCGGTGGTGATGTTCACCATTGCCGGCATGCTGGCGCTGGGCGCGGCGGCCTTTCGCTGGCTGCCTGCACCGCGCCAGCAGGTGTGATGCAGCACAAATAGGCCTCTAGCGCACGCCCCATAAGCGCCGCCAGCTATTGATTCAATAGCAAATCAGGACCGCACAGAGTCAATGCCATCGCCCCGATAGAGCCAGGGCACATCCAGCAGCCGCTCGCCCAGCATCTTCAGCGACAGGTTGCGTGCCCACCGCACCGGCCCGGTGGCGTGGAAGATGCGCCCATTGCGGGTAGACCGGGCCTGCACCCGCGCGTTGCGCTGCCAGCGGTTCACCGCGTAGCGGCGCAGGCGCAAGGGCACTTCCAGGTCGTGCATGGACAGCGCCCGCTCCAGCTGGGCGGCATCTTCAATCGCCATGCCCGCGCCTTGCGCCAGGTAGGGGCGCATGGGGTGCGCGGCATCGCCCAACAGCGCCACCAGGCCTTGCACCATCTCCTCGGGGCTGCGCACGGGCGGGCGGTCGCACAGCGGCCACAGGCGCCAGCCGGCACCGGCAGCTTCTACGCCATGCACGGCGTGTTGCAGCGCGGTGCAGGTGCCCTGCAGCGCAAATTCCAGGTCGCGCGCGTTGGCGTCGTGGTCCCAGGTTTCCAGGTTCTGCGGCGCGGGGCCTTGCACGATGACAACCAGGTTCTGCAACTCTCCCCGCCGCACGGGGTACTGCACCATGTGCAGCCGCGGCCCCAGCCAGGCCGTGACCTGCTGCGTACGCAGCGCCTTGGGCAGCGCGCTTTGCCGCACCAGGGCGCGGTACGCCAGGTGCCCCGTCACGCGCGGGGCCTGGTAGCCCAGCAGTTGCGTGCGCGTGCGGCTCCACAAGCCATCGGCGCCAATGAGTGCATCGCCCTCAATCTCTTTGCCCTGCGAGGTGCGCACCGACACCACCGTCTCGCCCCCCGGAATGACCGGGGCCGCGCGGCTGGCGTCGGTGAATGACTCAATGGCCAGGCCCTGGTACAGCTGGGCATCGGTGTAGCGCTGCACGCCTGTGTGCAGCAGGGCGTGCAGATCCGCCCGGTGGATGGTGGCGTAGGCTGCGCCGTAGCGCTGCACCGCCATGCGCCCCAGGGGCAGCACGCCCAGCTCGGCACCGCTGAGGGCGCAGCGCACCTGCAGGCGTTCAGGAAACGCAGCCACCTGCTGCAAGGCTTTTTGCAAGCCCCAGGCCTGCAGGCAGCGCACCACATTCGGGCCCAGCTGCACGCCTGCGCCCACTTCAGAAAACTCGGCCACGCGCTCGTACATGCGCACGTCCCACCCGGCACGCGAAGCGGCCAGCGCCGCCGCCATGCCACCAATGCCGCCCCCTGCGATCAATACCTGCTTTTTCATAAGCGCATTGTCGTACCTGCTGCCCGGCAAAGCGCAGCAAAGGCTAGACGCGCATCAAGCTTTGCGCACACCGTGGGTGCGGTAGCGTCGTCAGCCCTGCAACAACTGGCGCAGCACAAAAGGCAAGATGCCTCCGGCGCGGTAGTAGTCGACTTCAATGGGTGTATCGATGCGCAGAGTGACGGTAAACTCCTGGCAAGTGCCGTCCGGGCGGTGCACCACCAGCTTCGCGTCACTCTGAGGCGTGAGGGCGGGGTCGGGCACCACGTCGATGATTTCGGTGCCTGTGAGGCCCAGCGACTCCCAGGAATCGCCCGCCTTGAACTGCAGCGGCAACACGCCCATGCCCACCAGATTGGAGCGGTGGATGCGCTCAAAGCTGCGCGCCACCACGGCCTTGATGCCCAGCAACTGCGTGCCCTTGGCGGCCCAGTCGCGGCTGGAGCCTGTGCCGTATTCCTCGCCCGCAAAAATCACCGTGGGCGTGCCCTGCGCCATGTAGTGCATGGCGGCGTCGAAGATGAACATCTTTTCACCCCCCAGCGGCCCCTCGCTCTGGAACACGGTCACACCGCCCTCCTCGCGTGAGCCGTCGGCGGCGGGCGGAATCATCAGGTTTTTGATTCGCACATTGGCAAAGGTGCCGCGCACCATCACATCGTGGTTGCCGCGCCGCGCCCCGTAGCTGTTGAAGTCAGCCTTCTGCACGCCGTGCTGCAGCAACCACTGCCCGGCCGGTGAAGTGTCTTTGATGGAACCTGCGGGCGAGATGTGGTCGGTGGTGATGGAGTCACCAAACAGCGCCATGATGCGCGCGCCCAGCACCGATGGGAGCTTTTGGTCTTTTTGGCCTGCAGCGCTTTCTGCATCAGCGCCAGAAGCTACATCTTCAATAGCAAACTGCGCAAAGAAGGGCGGCTCGGCAATGTAGGTGCTGGCAGGCCAGGTGTAGGTGCTCCCGCTCACACCCTGGATGTTTTGCCACAGCTTGCCGGGGTCGCTGGCAACCTTGGCGTAGTTCTCGCGGAACGCCTTGCCGTTCATGGCGAACTTCATCAATGCATGCACTTCATCGCTGCTGGGCCAGATGTCGCCCAGGTAGATATCCCGCCCCCCTTACCCTGGCCGACAGGCTCGGTCATCAGGTCTTTCAACACCGTGCCGGCGATGGCGTAGGCCACCACCAGCGGCGGGCTGGCCAGAAAGTTGGCCTTCAGGTTGGGATGGATGCGCGCCTCGAAGTTGCGGTTGCCCGACAGCACGGCGGCGCACACCAGGTCGTTGCTGGTGATGGCGTCGTTGAGCTCGGGCGTGAGGTCGCCCGCGTTGCCAATGCAGGTGGTGCATCCGTAGCCCGCCAGCGCAAAACCCAACTTTTCCAGGTACGGCAGCAGCCCGGTTTGCGCGAGGTATTCGGTCACGATGCGCGAGCCGGGCGCGAGCGACGTCTTGATGTGGGGCTTGACCTTGAGGCCCGCTTCCACGGCCTTCTTGGCCAGCAGGCCGGCTGCCAGCATCACGCTCGGGTTGCTGGTGTTGGTGCAGCTGGTGATGGCGGCAATCAGCACATCGCCATTGCCCACGGTGATATCGCCAGGCCGTGCCGCCTGCTGCGCAGGCACCTCGGCGTGCGCCGCCGCCAGCGTGGGCCGGTTCTGCTCCATCTCTGCCACAAAGCGCGGGGCGCCCGAGGGGGCTGGCTTTTCGCGGGGTGGCGCAGCCAACGGTAGGGCTTCCTTGCCGCGCACGTGGTAGCGGGTGTGCAGCAGCGCAGCGGGGCGGTTGAAGCCATTGTCGGCAATCGGTTTGCTGAACAGGCTGGAAAACTCACTGCATACCTTGCCCAGTTCAATGCGGTCTTGCGGGCGCTTGGGGCCAGCCAGGCTGGGGGTCACGGTGCCCAGGTCCAGCTGCACGACTTGCGAGTAATCGATCTCGCCCGCAGCGGGCACACCGAACAGGCCCTGCGCCTTGAAGTAGGCCTCGAAGGCTTCGATCTCGCCCTTGGTGCGGCCGGTGCCCTTGAAGTAGTCGATGGTCTTTTCATCCACCGGGAAAAAGCCCATGGTGGCCCCGTATTCCGGCGCCATGTTGCCGATGGTGGCGCGGTCGGGCAGCGCCAGGGTGCGCGCGCCTTCGCCGAAGAACTCCACAAACTTGCCCACCACCTTGTGCTGGCGCAGGATCTCCGTCACGGTGAGCACCAGGTCGGTGGCCGTCACGCCTTCGCGCAGCTGGCCTGTGAGCTCAAAGCCCACCACATCGGGCGTGAGGAAGTACACCGGCTGGCCCAGCATGGCGGCCTCGGCCTCGATGCCGCCCACACCCCAGCCCACCACACCAATGCCGTTGATCATGGTGGTGTGGCTATCAGTGCCCACCAGGGTGTCAGGGTAGTAGACACCGTCTTTGCGCTTGTGCACGCCGCGCGCCAGATATTCGAGGTTGACCTGGTGCACGATGCCAAAGCCCGGCGGCACCACACCAAAGGTATCAAAGGCCTGCATGCCCCATTTCATGAACTCGTAGCGCTCGCGGTTGCGCTGGAATTCGAGCTTCATGTTCAGGTCCAGCGAATTCTTCTTGCCGTAGTGGTCCACCATGATGGAGTGGTCTACCACCAGGTCCACAGGGACCAGCGGCTCAATCTTCTTGGGGTTCTTGCCCAGACGCACCGCCGTGCTGCGCATGGCAGCCAGATCTGCCAGCAAGGGCACGCCCGTGAAATCCTGCAGCACCACGCGCGACACGACGAACGGAATTTCATCCTTGCGTTCTGCGTTCGGTGCCCATTGGGCCAATTGCTTCACATGCTCTGCCGTGACCTTGCGCCCATCGCAGTTGCGCAGCACCGACTCCAGAACAATCCGAATCGATACAGGCAGCCTCGCGATCTGCGGAAACTGCTGGGCCAGCGCAGGCAGCGAATAGAGCTTGCCTTCTTTGCCAGAAGCGATTGGGAAACTCCGCAAAGTCTCAGGAAACGCGTGGGTTACAGGCTGGGGTGAACGTGCCATGGTGAAATCCTTGGAATGAAAGGCGACGAAACCATTTTCGTCAGCCCTGTACCAATACGCAAGCCGAAGGGTTATGCACCCGAAAACCTCCCAATCAAGCGCATTCAAACGGCGATGGGCTTTGGATGATCAAGACACAGAGCGGTTTCTCACGCTTTTCTCGGCCATGCGAGGCATGCCATAGACCAAAGCGATGACGCTCTGGCACGTCGCCGCGTTCAACCCGGACTTAGTTTTGCAGCCTTAACAGGCTGCTGAAATACTCCCCGCCGTCACTTCCCAGTTGACGTCTTGCCAGGACAATCAAGGCACCCTACCGACCAGACAGACGAGCCATCCATGCGCGGAGCCGACACCTTCACCGAGAGCCTGTTCACGATGCGCCATCTCGATGACTTCGTGCCCGCCGACCACCCCCTGCGGGTGATCCGCATCATGGTCAACAAGGCCCTGCAGAAGATGGACGATCTGTTTGCCCAGATGTATGCGGCCGACATCAAGGGCGGGCGCCCCAGCATTGCCCCCGAGAAGCTGCTGCGCGCCATGCTCATACAGGTGCTCTACAGCGTGCGCTCGGAGCGCCAGCTCATGGAGCAGACCCAGTACAACCTTCTGTTTCGCTGGTTCATTGGCCTGGCCATGGACGATGCCGTTTGGGTGCCCACCGTCTTCAGCAAGAACCGCGAACGTCTGATCGAGCACGATGCGGTCATCGAGTTCTTCAATCAGATCGTGCAACAAGCCCAGGAGCAGGAACTGCTCTCGGGCGAGCACTTCAGCGTGGACGGCACCCTGATCCAGGCGTGGGCGGGCCACAAGAGTTTTGTGCGCAAAGACCGCCAGGGCGACGACGATACCG
>NZ_JAEFCH010000021.1:0-62340 GCF_016406015.1 Acidovorax sp. IB03
CTGGAAAACCTTGGGACAAGTCGCTTCATTGCGCTTGACTTCGAAGACGGTTACTCAGCCCTTTCGGCTTATAGGGATTCACCTACCGAGCGCCACAAGAAAATCCCGAGCCAGCGCCGTGTGCCGTGTCCCGGATGAAAACAACGGCAGCGGGAGACCATGGGTCCCCCGACTTGCCTGTATCAGTCTGCGGTGATGTTGTTTTGACGGACAACGGCGCCCCAGCGCGCGTTTTCCGACTGGACCAGACGGTCGAAGTTTTCCATAGTCGTCGGGTCGACATCGCACCCGATATCGGCAAGCTGCTTGATGACCTTCGGGTCCTTCACCGCAGCGGTGAACTCCTCATGGATCTTCTTGGCAATGGCAGGCGGCAGCTTCGCGGGTGCCATCACGCCAATCCAGGTCGTGAGCTCGGCGGCAGGGATTCCGGCTTCGGCCATCGTCGGCACATTGGGCAACAGGGGCGAGCGCTTGGGGCCGGTGATGGCGAGCGCACGGACCTTGCCGGACTGCACATGGGTGGCCATCGTGGCGAAGTTGCCGATCATCATCTGGATCTGGCCGCCAATCAGGTCCATCTCTGAAGCCGGAACGCTTTTGTAGGGCACATGGGTGATCTTGATGCCTGCGCTCGAGCGGAAAAGCTCCGTCGCCACATGCAGTGCAGATCCGTTACCAGAGGAGCCATAGTTCAACTCGGTGGGCCGGGCCTTGGCGTGGGCGACCAACTCGGACACCGAGTTCACCGGCAGGCTCTGCGTCACGCCCAGGAGGTAGGGGCTGGTGCACAACTTGGCGATGTTGGTGAAATCTTCTGCGGGTTTGTAGGGAAGGCGGGGAAGCACATGGTTGGACATCACGTAGGTCGACATGGTCGCTTGACCCAAGGTGTACCCGTCCGGTTTGGCTTTCGCCGTTGCGTCATTGGCGATCGTGCCGGTGGCCTCCGGACGGTTATCGATGACGATCGGCTGTCCCCAGCGCGCGCTCACCGCATTGGCAATGATGCGGGCGGTGGCATCGGCCGCGCCGCCCGCGGCCCCCGGGATGATCCAGCGGACGGGCTTTTCAGGGTACTCCGCGTGTGCCGCCTGGAGCGCCCCAGCAAAGCACAGTGCCAGCAAGATGTTCTTACGTCCAATGGTCGAGATATTCAGTCGCATAAATTTTTCCTTTACGAATGGTGAGGGACAAGCCCCTCTTGTCTTGTTACAGCCCTGGCGCCTTGGGCCTGTGCAGCAGGCCCTCACTGAGATGACTACATGGTTTGCCGTGTTCATGCTTCCTGCTCGTCGATGTTCAACGTTGCCAGTTCCGCAAGCGTCACCGGCTTGAGCGGCGGCCGGATGCGATAAAAACCCACATCGGCGACCGTTCGGCCTTGCTCCTGGGCAAGGATGTGCGCGATGGTGTAGCCGCATTGACGGCCTTGGCAGGGCCCCATGCCCGCACGTGTATATGCCTTAAGCTGGTTCGGACCGGGCTGACCGATGGCAGCGGCTTTGCGAATGTCGCCGGCAGTCAGCTCCTCGCACCGGCAGACGACGGTGTCGTCGGTTGGCGTCGCGATGTTTGCGCGCGGCGGGTACAGGGCGTCCAGCATGGGGCGCAGCCGCAACAACTTCTTCAGTTTTTCGCGAAGGGGCGCCGCTTGCACCGACGCTGCCTCGCTCGACAGGCGGCCAGCTCGCTTAGCCACTCCAAGTGCCACTAGCTCCCCGCGTACACAGGCGGCATAGGCGCCGCCAATCCCAGCGCCGTCGCCTGCCACGTAAATGCCTGGCTTGTCGGTTTGCCCCCATTCGTCGAGAACCGGCGCCAGACACGCCTGCTGCGAGCTCCATTCGTGGTCACACCCGAGCGCCTGCGTCATGTGAATCGAAGGCACGACGCCTTCATGGGACAGAAGCAAGCTGGCCGGCACGCGCATGGTCTTGCCATTGGCCTGGATGTATTCAATCTCCTGCAAACGATCCTGGCCCAGGGCGCGAACAGCCGTGACACCGCGCACGCGTTTGACTCCGGCGGCTTGAAGTTCCCTCATCCAGGCCAACCCCTTGAGGAGGTCCTTGGAGCTGGCCATGGCCGCACCGATCCAAGGCAACGCACGGCGCCAGCCGCCAGCGGGCGACGTATCCAACCACCCGGCGATCTTGCCTCCAGCTCGGATCAATTGAGCCATGTAAAGCAGGGGTAGCGGCCCGCTGCCAACGACCCATACGGGCTCCGAGGGGATTTGTCGCGATGTCTTGAGCAGAATCTGGGCCGATCCGACGGTCATGACACCAGGCAAAGTCCAGCCCGGGAATGGCGCGGGTCGCTCCTGCGCGCCCATGGCCAAGATCACATGGCCAGTTTCCACCAATTCCGCCTGACCCCTGCGGGTCATGTAGACCTTCCATTCGGACTCGACCTGCCAAACCCTGGTCTCAGGCTCATAGCTCGCACCACAGGATCGAAAACGCGAGGCGAGCTCGGCTCCGGCAAGGTACTCCTCGCCCAACAGGGCGCCAGTAGTCGTTGGTGCCACCGCCTCTACAGCACGCCAGATCTGTCCGCCAGGCGCTGGCTGCTCGTCGACGACCAGAACGGAAAGGCCATGAGCCCGCAGCCCAATCGCTGCGCTCATTCCGGCCGGGCCCGCGCCCACCACCACCGCATCAAAGGATCTCATGACGCCACCTTCGGCCGGCCGAGTTGACGCTCAACGCACATGCCTTCGGCGACCGGGACCAGGCAGGTCTGAGTTGACGACGCACCGTCGACGATTGCCAGGCAGTCGAAGCACACGCCCATCATGCAAAACGGTGCACGCGAACTGCCGTGAACGGGCGTGTGGCGGCAGCTGGGGTTCGCCTGACGCATCATCACGGATGCCACCGTTTCACCGCGCTCGGCAGTGACTGACTTCCCATCAATGGTGAGCGTCAGCGGTGGTGTGCTGGGGGGACTGATTTTTCGAAACATTGAATCGCTCGAGAGGAAAGGCATTGAGAGTCTGGAGATGACGGCCGCTGGCCAATGCCTGCGCGTAGGGGCCAGCGTGGAATGAAGCGAGCGTCACCCCAGAGTGGCAAGTTGCGATCTCCGCGCCTGGGTACATCGGGGAGCTGGCATAGACGGGGTACCCATCCGGCGTCATCACTCGCAGGCACGACCATTGACGCACCAGGCGCGCTTTGCCCAATTCAGGGAGGATGCGAAGTGCTTTTCGGGTCATCCTCACAGCTGCGGCGGAAGTGGTACTCAGGTCATACCCCACGTCCTCCTGAGTCACGCCGATCATCACTGTGCCCTCGCCGGTTTGACGCAGCCCGCTTGCGGGTACAGGCAGGACAGGCGCCAGGCGCTCGGTCACGAGGATCTGTCCTCGCTCGGGATGCAAGGGGACGTCCAGTCCGATCATTCTCCCGAGCGCCACCGACCCAAGGCCGGCAGCGATCACTACACGTTCGGCTCGGGCCGTTTGCTCACTGGTCTTAACCTCAAAGCCGCCGCCTGCCAAGGGCTTGATCGAGGTCACAGGGTGCCCGTTGCGCACCATGCCGCCCCGGCGCTGGAAGGCGGCTTGGAGTGCAGCCAGGAGTCGAAGCGGGTTCGCCTGACCGTCCTGCTCCCCCAGGCTCGCGCCCACGACGTCAGGGCCGAGTCGTATGGTGGGGTAACGACGCGCCAGTTCGCTGCGATCAAGAATCCGCACGGAGGGGGCCAGTTCTGGCGTCTCAGCTGCCCAAGCATCCAGCATCTTGGCGCGAGCAGACAACTCGTCGTCGCTCAGGCAGAACTTCAGACCGGCGCCGGTTTGGTAGTCCAGTGAAATTCCCGTCTCTGCCTCCAGTCCCGCAGCAAACTCCGGCCATGCATCAGCCGCCGCCGCCGACAGCCGGTGGTACTCGGGGTAGCGGTAACCCTTTCCTTGGACCCATACCAAGCCGAAGTTGGCCTTTGCCGCCCGGTAGTCCGTGTCGGCACCATCGAGCATCAAGACCCGCTTGTCGTACCCGGCCAGGCCGTATGCAATGGCGGCGCCCACGATTCCGGCGCCCGCAACGATCACGTCGTATTCACGCTGCATGTTCAAAGACCTTTCTTCTTCGGGTCGATGCGCAGGCTGCGCGCGGTCCCCGCATTGCCAGAACCACCAGGGTTCAGCAGCGCCGTCAAGTGGATCGCCTGGGGTGAATGGAAATGAGGGTTCATTGACCGAGAGGTGAGTTGCGATGGCTGCGAACCGTCTGTTGTTTGCTTCAAGACAGCCTTCATCGTAAGCAAGATCACCTCAGGTCGCCAGGGTAAAAACCATAGTCAATGTTTTTATGCAATACCTCTTTTTTCGATGCTAAATCATTGTTTTTATTGAACTTTTTTTCTTTAAAATGTCATTAAAATAGCATCTTGCAATAAAACCATGTCTAAATACTATGAGCATGAAAATCACGCTGCGCCACTTGGAGGCTTTTCGGGCGGTCATGGTGCGCAGGACCGTCACCGGTGCCGCCGAGATGCTTGGGGTGACTCAACCCGTCGTCACCCGCCTGATTGCCGACCTGGAGCAGCGCATCGCGATTGCGCTGTTTACCCGAGACAAGGGACGCCTCGCTCCAACGCCAGAGGCCACACTGCTTTTTGCCGACGTCAATCAGTCGTTGATGGGGATCGAGCGGATCGCGAATACGGCAAGCGGCATCAAGGCACTGAAGCTGGGCCACCTGGAGATCGCCGCGGCCCCCAACATGGCCTTGTCCTTCCTGCCACGCGCCATCGCCAGCTTCAGCCTGGAGCGTCCAGAGACCTTGATCACAATGCACATGCATAGCTCTTCAACCGTTCTGGATATGGTCCAGAGCGGACGCTGCAATCTGGGATTCGCCATGGTGCCCGTTCATGCGACGAGGCATGGCAATAGTGAGACCCTTGTTTCGGCCAAGATGGTTGGAGTGATTCCTGTCGGGCATCGACTGGCGACCCGCAAGGTCCTGAACCCGGAAGATTTCGAGGGAGAAAGCTTCATCTCCATGGCGCCGCTGATGGAGACACGCATGAAGATCGACTCCTTGATGCTTTCCTACGGCGTGAACAGAAGGATCAATGTCGAAACGCAAATCTCGTCAGTCGTGATCCGATTAGTCGAAGCGGGCGCAGGAATTTCCATCATCGATCCGCTGACGGCCACTGGCTACACCGGTGACCAGGTCAGGTTCATCCCCTTCAAGCCAGACATCTTGACCGATTACTCGATGGTCATCTCACCGAGAAACTCCTCGACCCTGGTTCTCAAGCCTTTCATCGACCACGCGCGGCGTGAGATCCGCAAGATGGTGCCCACGCATCTGATCGTCCGAGGTTGACGAGCCGCACTTCGTGCAATTGCGTGATTTCCAGCTTGCTGAGAGCGGCTTGGCCGTCCGGTCTTCAGGTGCTTTCTCTGGTTGACTACAGCGCGTACCGCTGCACAACGTTCATTGCGAAGACATACCGATTTACAGGCGGGAGGGGCCGTTTCCAATCAGGAAGCTCAAGTGCGTTGTCGCAAGGGTAATCTGCGATCACGTTTGAAGTCAGGTACTCAGATCCAGAAGCTGTCGTAGCGCTGTTGATCGGCGCTCTACTTTGTTTTTCATCTTCTGTTGCGCATGGTTCGTGCTGACTGAGGTCTTCAAGGCGTGGCTTGACGATTTAAGCCACTCGCGGTCGTTGCGGTAAAGCCAGGTGTAGGTGGCAGGTGCTATGGATCGTGCCGCTTTGGCGGTCAGACCGGGGTCACTTGCGAGTAGCTCATGCCATTCCTTGCGCGCCGCTGTTCGCCGACGCTCGAAGCGAGAACGGTTCCGTGCTTCCCGAAGACCCGGGGTTGTCCTGAGGATGCGAGTCAGTGTTTCCATCGAAAGTCGAAACTCGCTCGCTAGATTCGTCTTGTCCTCACCGGCTAGAAGTCGGATGCCCGCTCGGCGCCGAATGAAAATCCGATGCCGACAATCATTCCTGAGGCGAGACATCGGATCCGAGCTACCCACAGGGGGGGAAGATGGCTATGTTCGTCGTACACTGATTACAGCAGGCTGATGCGAACTGACGACCGCAATGCCGCCAACCTCACCCATGCGGACTGCGGCCCTTGGGCGAATAGGCTTTTGCGCGATGGAGTGGAGGGGCGGCGCAACATCATCATTGACCAAACTTCGCGTGATCCAGAAGCCCTGGCCAAGATGACCGTTGGCCTTCGTCAAGCGGGCTACCGGGTCGAACTGCATGTGATGGCCGTAGCTGCTGCCGTCAGTGAGCAACGTATTCATGAACGCTATGAGGGGCAAAAGGAGGCCAGCGGCTTTGGCCGCTTCTCCACCAAAGACAAGCACGACGAGGCCTATGCGGGGGTTCATGCAACGGTAGGCGCTGCTGAGCGTGGCAATCTGGTGGATCGCCTGGTGCTGTATGACAAGTCAGCGCAGCCGATCTATGAAAACCGACTTGAAAACGGCGCCTGGCGCTCTGCGCCAGGCGCTGACCAAGCCATGAAGGCAGAGCGCACCCGGCCCATGACGTTGCAAGAGCGCCGCGAGTACGCTGCGGGTTTTGATGCGCTGGCCGACAAGCTGGCACGCCCTGAGCGCAAGGCTACGCCCGAAGAGGTGGGCCGAATTGCAGAGATGCAGCGCAATGCGCGTTCGCTGCTTGCGGCAGAGGTATTCCGCCAGGAAAAGCCAGAGGCCGCTATGCGGCAGTTTCCCGAGCTGGCGACGGCTTATGCCAACGTGCGGGCGATTGAGGCCAAAACGAACTCTGAGCGCTTGACCGCGCAGCAGCGCGAAACGGTGATGGCTCGGGTGCGCGAGAACGTGGCGGCCAGCATCGAGCGCGGCGATGCCGCGAAGGTTGTCCGTGCGGAGCCTGAGCGGGTGTCCCGCCGCTCACAAGAGCGGGATTTGGAGCGCTGACGCAGCCAATAGCCCTCCTGTGTTGAGAGGGCTAGAATTTGTTCAACCTTGGAGAATTGACATGGATGCAGCACTGCGCGAAAGAACTCGGGAGGCTATGGCTCAGACCGACGCGATTTTTGCGCTGGAAGGGTTTGAACCGACGCCTGAGAGTAGGGTGGTCAACGCTGCCATTTTGGATGGGCGCGTGACCATTCCCCAGCTCATTGCCGAAATGAGTGGCTATGTGCGTGAACATAAAACCATGAGCGGATTTGTCGAATCACGCTCATGGGCTTCATGCACCCATGGCTAACGCCTACACCGATAGCAACGGCGTATTCAAAAATCTCCTGGGGCAAACCGATGCGCAGGCTCTGCATGTTGCGGAGTACGGTTTCACCACGGCACGAAGCATTGAGATTCTGGGTGGACACGTTCAGCTTGAGGTTTCTGGCTTTGGGCTGCAGAGGCTGGCCGCGATTCATAGGCATCTTTTTCAAGACGTTTATGAGTGGGCGGGGAAAATCCGCACAGTTCCATCCTCCAAGCGCGCTGAGCTGGGCGGCGTTACCCGTTTTGCAGAGCCTGATGCCATCGTGAGCGATTGGCAGGCACTGGAGCTGCAGACGCAAAGTTTTGCCGATGCCAGGCAGCTCAGCTTTGAGGAGAAATGCGAGGCTCTGGCCTTGATCTTCATTGAGGCCAACCGCATCCACCCATTTCCCGAAGGCAACGGGCGCAGCTTGCAGGTTTTCATGCAGGAGCTGGCCTTTAAGCAGGGGGTGAAGCTGAACTATGCAAAGGTATCAGCCCGCGAATGGAATGCGGCAAGCGCTGTCAGTGGCACGCACGGACGGTTGTTTGAAGGGATGCACTTCATACCCGCCAAGCCTGATCCAGAGCCGATCAGAAGGGTTTTCAAAGCGATTGCTTCGCCTGTCTTGGAGCGCTGAAAAAACGCGGCGCTGCCCCGCCTGGAGGCGGGTCGTTTCCTTCCAGGTTTCGCTATTCGCTCATCCCCTGCGGGGACTGCTGCGCAGCTTCCCAGAGTATTAGGGGAGGGGAATCACCGGGTAGCCAGAACTGCGCTCCTATTCGGAGCAGGTTTCCTGATACCCCATTCACTGCCCATGGCTACATACGTGCAGCATCCCTGCCGAGCACTGATGTGTCATGCGGCGTCCGGCTCGAAACGAAGGTGAGCACGAACAGCCACAGCGCCGACTGCCTTCGTCAAGTCGCGCGCGCTTTGATTCCTCAAGCTGTTGTTCTTCTCTATGCCGCAAGCGCTAGAAAATTGCGGCCAGATGGCACCTTAAAAACAGCCACCGCTCTGATCAGGTCTTCTGCCTGGTTATTTAGGCTGGAGGCCGCTGCCTGACCATCGTGCAAGGGGTCATCGGTTTGGCGAAGACCTTTGGTAAAACGGTGATAGCTGAGGGCGTTGAGTCAAGAGAGCATGGATGTAAGCTACTGCAGTTGGGATGCGAACTTGCCCAAGGGTAAGGACGCTAGCAGGCACACGATGCGTCCTTCGTGATCCCAACGCCACAGTGATCTAGGTTCACAGTTGAACGCCAGCAACAAGCCTTCGCCGGACATTGAGTAGCAAATACTTAGTTGCTCCATTCGGCATCGAGCGGTCGTCAGTTCCCGGTATGTGGATGACCGAATTTTGCCGAAAGTGCGTGCTCGCTGCCGTTTCGTGGATGGCAACCGCTGCATAGTGACGGCTATCACAGGGCCATGGGTCGCAGACACTATTGCCTCGTCTCAAACTATGTTGCGCTGTCTCAGCCGCTATTGACCGTGAACAAGTAAGTAGAACTATGAAGTCAAAGGGCTGCCACCCACTCATTTTCGCGCCCGCGAAAAAATAAGTTCACATTAGGGAAATCCTGCAAAACTTCCCCCGATGTTTGGTAGGAGTCAGCAGGCGATGGCAATCTCACGGCCATGAAGCAAAGCAGCCTTGATCTGAGCCTGAGTACCAAGAAGACCCGCAAGCAGGAGCTTCTTGCCCAGATGGATCTGGTGGTTCCCTGGGCTGCGTTGGTCGAGCTCATCACGCCGTATTACCCAGAAGGCAAGAACGGTCGCCCACCCTTTGCACTGGAGACCATGCTGCGCATCCACTGCATGCAACAGTGGTTCACTTTGTCAGATCTGGCGATGGAAGAAGCCTTCTTTGATACCCCGATCTACCGGGAGTTTGCCCAGCTCGATGCCCATGGACGAATACCGGATGAGAGCACCATCCTGAGGTTTCGCCACCGGCTGGAGAAACATAAGCTGGCCGATCAGATTCTGGCCACCGTCAATGATCTGCTGGCAGCCCAGGGCTTGCTGCTCAAGGCCGGAACAGCCGTGGACGCCACCTTGATTGCAGCACCGAGTTCCACCAAGAACAAGGACAGAAAGCGCGATCCAGAGATGCACTCCAGCCAAAAGGGCAACGAGTGGCACTTTGGCATGAAGGCCCATATCGGCGTGGACGCGGACTCTGGGCTGGTGCACACCGTCATCGGCACCTCGGGCAACGTGTCTGATGTGGTGGAAGGCAACAGTTTGCTCCATGGTCAGGAGACAGACGTCTTTGGGGATGCGGGCTACCAAGGCGCACACAAGCGCCCCGATGCCAGCAAGGACGTCACCTGGCATGTGGCGATGCGCCCAGGCAAGCGCAAAGAGCTGGACAAAGAGAACAACCCCGTTGATGCGCTCATAGACCAAGTGGAGAAGATCAAGGCCAGCATCCGGGCCAAGGTGGAACACCCCTTCAGGGTGATCAAACGACAGTTTGGCTATACCAAGGTGCGTTACCGGGGGCTCAAGAAGAACACGTTGCAGCTCAAGACGCTGTTTGCACTATCGAACCTGTGGATGGTGCGCCACCAATTGCTGGCGGCGCAGGGATGAGTGCGTCTGCAAACAGGCAAGGGGGCCGCAAAAGCGGGGCAAATGGCCTTAATGGGCGTGAAAAATGGCTTCACGACGCGAGCAAAACGGCTGCAATTGCGTCATCTAAAAAACGGACCGGTAGCACTTACTAATCCGAGTTGTTCAGGACATCCCTAGCAGGCTGCTGAAAGACCTCTTGGCCGTCCTCGGTTGGAAAAAAACGCCCGCATAGAATGGCCCACAAGCGATTTTTCTGAGGTCACCAAGGGGTAAGGCACCCTAAAAATTGCGAATTTCCTCTTTCGAAACAGTATTTCAGCAGCCTGGGCGTATGTGTCGTATGTTGCACCGAACTGCTTGTGCATTTCGTTCTCTTCGGTGATTGCGAGACGTCCGTGTAATACCTACAGACCGAGCTGCGCGCCCAGAATGGGACCCTCACGACGAAGCAACTGGAACCCGTTCATTTCATGCCGCGCAACCGCAGTGCGTTAAAGATCACCGAAGCCGAACTCAAGCTCATCGCCAGTGCCGCGATCATCGGAGACAGCAGCCAGCCGGTGAACGGGTAGAGCACGCCGGCGGCGATCGGTACACCAATGCCGTTGTAGACAAAGACGAACATCAAGTTCTGCCGCATGTTGCGCACGGTGTCGATGGATATCTGACGTGAGGCAGCGATACCGCGCAGGTCACCCTTGATCAGCGTGATCTGTCCGCTGTTCATCGCCACATCGGTGCCCGTCCCCATCGCAACGCCAACGTCGGCCTTGGCCAGCGCCGGGGCATCGTTGATGCCATCCCCCGCCATCGCGACGACGTGGCCTTCCTTCTGCAGTTTTTCCACCAATGCCAACTTGTCGGCGGGCTTGACCTCGCCGTGCACTTCATCGATGCGTAGCCTGGCACCGACCGCCCTCGCCGTGGTGAGGCCATCGCCAGTGGTCATGATGATGCGCAGACCGCTGTCGTGCAGGGTTTGGTGGCCTCGTGTGTGCTCTCCTTGATGGAGTCGGTCACCGCCAGAATGCCCGCAAAATGGCCATCAACGGCCAGATGCATGATGCTGGCACCTTCGCCGCGCAGGCGTTCGCCATCTGCTTGCAATGCAGCAACCGACACGCCCTCCTGCTCCATCAACGCCGTATTGCCCAGCGCCAGGCGCTTGCCTTCGACGGTGCCTCGCACGCCAATGCCGCTGCCTGAATCGAAGTCGGTTGGCTTGCTGAGCGGCATACTTTTGGCGCGTGCCGCGCTGACGATGGCGTCGGCCAGCGGATGCTCGCTGCCTTGGTCCAGACTAGCCGCCAGACGCAACACTTCATCAGGCGTGTAGCCTGTGGCCGCAATGGCGGTGTCGAATGTCGGTTTGCCCTCTGTCAGCGTACCGGTCTTGTCCACGATCAAGGTATCGACTTCACGCATTCTCTCGATCGCGCCAGCATCGCGGAACAGAACACCTTGTGTGGCAGCGCGTCCGGTGGCCACCATCACCGACATCGGCGTGGCCAGCCCCAGCGCACAGGGGCAGGCGATGATCAATACTGCGACGGCGTTGATCAGACCGAACACCCAGCTCGGCTCGGGACCGAACAGACCCCAGACGAAGAAGGTGGTGATCGCGATGAGCACCACCACGAGAACGAACTTGCCAGCCACCACGTCAGCCATGCGCTGCATCGGTGCCTTCGAGCGCTGGGCATTGGCCACCATCTGCACGATCTGCGACAGCACGGTCGCTGCACCGACTTTTTCCGAGCGCATCACCAGAGCACCGCTGGTGTTGAGCGTGGCGCCGATCAGTTTGTCGCCCAAGCGCTTGGTTACCGGAACGGGCTCGCCGGTGAGCATGGATTCATCCACCGCGCTGCGGCCTTCGGTAACGACGCCATCGACCGGGACTTTCTCGCCAGGGCGCACGCGCAGCAGATCGCCGACATGCACCTGGTTCAGTTGCACATCTTCCTCACTTCCATCCGCGTTGATGCGCCGCGCAGTCTTGGGCGCCAACCCGAGTAAGGACTTGATAGCCGCCGAGGTTTGCGAACGCGCCTTCAATTCGAGGATCTGACCCAGCATCGTCAGCGAAATGATGACCACGGCGGCCTCGAAGTACACGGCCACGCGACCCATCGAAACAAACGATTCGGGAAACACGCCCGGCGCCAACGTGGCGGCGACGCTGTAGACAAAAGCTGCCGCGGTGCCCAGGCTGATCAGCGTCCACATGTTCGGGCTTCGATGAACGATGGACTGCCAGCCACGCACAAAGAACGGCCAGGCGGCCCACAGCACCACCGGCAGCGACAGCACCAGCTCGACCCAGCTCTGGGTTGCCATGTTGAACCATCCCAGACGATGGCCGAACATGGCCAGGGTGGTGACGATCAGCGTGAGCGGCAACGTCCACCAGAAGCGTCGCTGAAAATCCTTCAGCTCACTGTTGTCTTCCGCGTCCAAGGGGATGATAGGCTCCAATGACATGCCGCATTTAGGGCAATTGCCGGGATGATCCTGTTGCACCTCGGGATACATGGGGCAGGTATAGATTGTGCCAGCCGGCATTTCTGCGGCCTTGTCGGTGGTCGCCCCGGGCTGCGCATGGCCCTGCGCATGGTGGGCGTGATGATGAGCACCATCAGTTCCGTCCTTGGCCTGGTCTTCCAACACCAGGTTCATTTGGCACTTGGGGCAGCGCCCTGGGTGATCCTGGCGCACTTCAGGGAGCATGGGGCACACATAGAGCGCGCCGGCATTTTATGTACCGACCGGTGCCTCGCTCACCCTATAGCGCACAGGGTCTGCAATGAACTTGTCGCGGCAGTGCGTGCTGCAAAAGCGGTAGTGATGATCGTCATGCATGGCCTGATGAGGCGATTGGGAGGTCACGCTCATACCGCACACAGGATCCTTCAAGTCGTCCGCCTTCGGTGAGATGTCGTCAAGGGCAGCCGACTGGCCCCCGAGGGCTGGTGATGTGGGTGATGGGTGATGGTTCATGTCAATGCCTTTCAAGACGTTTGTTCTATTTTTTGCCTTCCCATGATGTCAAGGTCAAGTCTTTCATCATGTTGAAGCGATTCAGTCTGCTTCTGCCGTCGTCCCGACAGCTAGCGAGGCAGGGACTTGCGGTATTGGGCGTTGATCTCGTCATGGCGCTGCTGTACCTCCAGCGGCCATTGCGCTTTGATCCAGGACAGCACGGCCACGATCTCGTCATCGCTCAACACGCCGTCGTAGACCGGCATGGCGGTGCGATAGTCAGGCTGGTCGATGAGCTTGGCAAGGCCATGCTTGGTGATGGCAAAAAGTTGCGCATCAGGATGGTGCCAGGTGTGGCCGCTGGGATCGTGCGGCGGCGCAGGAAGCAAGCCATCCGATCCGCGATCACGCCAGTTGGGCTGGCCTTCGCCCTTGGTGCCGTGGCAGGCGACACAGTTCTGAGCGTATATGCGAGCGCCTACTTGCAAGACCTGAGGATCATCAGGACGCAAGGTATGCGTCAACGCTGCCTCCCGCCTGCCACCGGCACTCAAGAAGAAATAGAGGATTCCAGCCACCACGAGCAAGACCAATCCCCCTCCCACGCCAAGGACAAGTGGTCTCAATTTCATTTCAAATTCTCCGACGCCACGCCTGCGGTCATCGACCGATAGAATGGCGCACGCGCTATCGTAAAAAAAGATTCGTCGCGCGCATTCGGGCTCCGCGCAGGCGAATCGCTGAGTGCCCGCAGATCCCCTATCTGCCCACTTTTTGCATCATGGTCAAACTCGGTCTCCTCTAGGGCGAACCCCACTTCGATGTGGGAAAGACGATCAAAAAGCGCCATGTTTTGGTGATTTTCCACACGTTCAAACAAGAGTACTTCGATCGGGCGCCACATCGCCACCCAGCCAACAATCAACAGCCCTTCCCTGATGGCCGTAAGCACCTGGCTGTTGCCAGGATTACCCAATAAGGCCCGTACAAGCAGCGTCGTACCCAGAACGGCGAGTCCCGTTAACAGGAAGTGCCCTGTCGCATCCTTCGTCGATACCGGCGCCTGCACTGCGCATATTGCGCTTGAAAGTGCGCATGGATCGCTCCTGCAATTTCCACCTCGTACTCTCTGATCGACGTCGGGACATGAACAATGAGACGAAGCGATTCATCTAAACCATACTCGCCCGCACAGTCAACGATATAGTTTTCCACAGCACGGCTCAGTGTTTTCTCATGGAGCGGCGAAGGGTCCAATGAATCGTAAAGCTGCGTGATTCGTTGAATGCGAATATCGATGACCGTCATTTCTGTAAACGCCCAGGTTGTCTTGTTTTACTTTTTTTGCACCTTGCCGGACAGCTGCAAGCGACGGACAAACCGTCAAGGCGTAATGCTGATGCCGTTGGGAGTCTTGCCTACCGGAACGGTCTTCACAACCTTGCGATCCTTCACATCAAGCACGGAAACCGAATTGGCGTACATGTTGGTAACGTAGGCGTACCGGCCTTCACGGTCGACAACCACGCCATGAGCACCGGCGCCGGTCACGACGGTCTTGGCAACCTTGAAACTCTCCAGCTCAATCAGGCTGACGGTTTTGCCAGGCTTCTTGGGCGTGCCCTGATTGGCCACCAGCAGCGTGCGCGAATCCGGCGTGACATACAGCTGGATGGGGACTGTTCCGACGGCAACCTTGCGAATCACCTTGCGCGTAGCCGGGTCGATCACGGCGACCGCGTTTTCCTCCGACAGCGACACCAAGACAAGACTCCCGTCCGGCGTGAAGCCCACTTGAGCCGGCCCCTTGCCTGCAGGAACTTGCGCGATCTCCTTCTGGCTGGCGGTATCGATGACCGACACCGTTCCGCCCTTGAGGTTGGCGACGTAGGCCTGCTTGCCGTCCGGACTGATGCGAAGACCGTGGGGAAACTTGCCGACCGGAATAGTCGCCACGAGGCTCCGCGCCGCTGTGTCGATCACACTGACCGTGTTGTCGCCGCCGTTGGTGATGTAGGCGAAGCGGCCGTCGGGCGACACCACCACATGGGCCGGGTGCATGCCAACCGGCACCTTGGCGACGACTGCGTTAGTCGCGGTATCGATGGCCCAAACCGCGCCGGGCTTTCCCATCGCATCGTGGCTGCCTTGGGCCATCTCCTTGTGCTCCGACGCGTCGGCCGTTTGAGCAGGCTCCCCGTTATTGGTCACCCATACGACCTTGCCGTCGGGCGATACCTGTACGTTGTGCGGTGCCTTGCCGACGCGCACGCTTGCCAGTGTCTTGAACGACGCAGCATCGAGCACGCTCACCGTGTCAGCCCCCTCGTTGGCCACATACACCTTGTCGGCGGCCAAGGTGGCGCCGGATCAGGCCAATAGGCCCATCTGCACCGCTGTCAAAAGCCAGTTGTTTTTTCTTGTCATCATGATCTCTCTTGGTTGGAAAATAAAACTTCTATCAGGGCTCAGTCGGCGTTGGGGCGCACTGGATTACCGTTGCCACCCTCTTTACCCATCATCCCCAGGACGCCTGCGAACAAGACAGGGTTTTGAAACATCAGGCGAAACGCCTGCTCGCTAGCAGCGTCTCGGCCTTCGCGCAGCCTTCCCAGCGCATGGGTCACTTCCCCTGCAGCTTCACGCTCACGCTCGATCAACGGGTGATGCGGCGCAAGCGGCTGGCGGTTCTTGCCAAGCGGCTCGGCCAGCAAGGCAACGCCGCGCATCCACGGACTGAACGTTTCCGAGAGCAAATACCGACTGGTGCGCATCGGATGGAGCCACTTGAGCATTTGGGCTGTCCAGGGTGTGGACAGCGCTTGCGCCCAAGGACTGACGAATGCCCGGTAAAGCGCCTCGTTGAATGTCGAGACCTGTTTCACCCGCTCAAAAGCTTCCTGCGGGTAATCCGTTTTCAGGTCTTCAACCTGACGGGGTTCAAAGCGGATGCTGTAGGTGGGCTTATGGCAGTCCGGGTCACCCGACGGGTTGTCGATCTTCATTTCATAGAGGCCCGGGGCCAGCGCCTCAATCTCAGCCAGGCTCTCCAGGATCGCCCGGTGCTCCAGACGCGCCACCCCGGCGGAGACAAAAATGCCGAGATGGCCGACGTGCGGGTTCGTGAGGTAGACGATGCGCTGTCCGGCCTGCTTGAGATCCTCGGTGTCTTTGTAGACTGCCGGAATCCATCCGAGCGCCTGGTGTGGTGGCGTAATGTTGTCGCCGTAGGACGCAAAGATGACGATTGGATTCCTGATCCGCCTGAGGTCAGCAGTGCAACCCTGGCAAATCTGGAAAAGACCCTGTTCAAGCTGGTTGCCGATGAACAGGTTTTCAACAATCGCAAGGATCTCTTCCCGACTCAGGAAATAAAAACCGTTCCACCAACGCTCGAACTCCAGAAAACGCGCCTGCTCACTGTCGACGTTGGTGAAGAGTTGGGCGTACTTCTCCCAAACAGCCTTTTCGGGCTTGAGGTTCTCGAAATTCTGCGCCAGCCAGGCTCCATCGAAGCGGCCATTGCCCAGGTCGGCCGTCAGATGCGCCAACCAGCTGCCGCCAAGGAGCCCTCCGGAAAGACGCATCGGATTGACACCGGACTCGCCAGCCCAATATGACAAGGGTGAGCCATTGAGCACCACCGGTCCGACCAGACCGGCGCAGTCTGCGGACAGCAGCGTCAGCGCCCACCCGGCCTGGCAGTTGCCATAGAGCACAGGAGGCTTGCCAGGATGACGTTGAGCAACTTCTTCGACGAAACGCCGCAGCACATGCAACACATCTGCCAGGGTCTGCCCTAGCGCTGGCTCCGGAAAGAAGATGACGAAATAAACCGGATGGCCCTCGCGCGTCGCCATCCCGACTTCGGAGTCGCGCTTGAAGCCGCCGATTCCAGGGCCATGGCCGGCGCGTGGATCGACGACGATGACCGGCGGTTTGTCAGGATCGACGCAGTCGTCCCAGCAATGCTTGTCGATTTCGGTGATGCGCAGCAGTGCATAGTTGACAGGCCGTTCGAAGCTGCGCGCGTCCAACAGCGTTTCATACTTGAAGTCCAGAAGCGGCGGCAATCCGGCTCGCTCGTGCTCCAGCATGTTGTTCGCGCGCTGGCGAAGCGTGTCCCAGAACAGAATGGTGCGTTCGAAGAAGTCGCGCTGGTAATCGAAATAGTCCTGCGCCGAAGGTGCTTCAGCTGCTCTTTTCATTCCACTAGACGCATCCTGTGGCGCAGGCTTCAACAACTCCTCGGAATGATCCAAGACGGTCGGTGGTAGATCCTTTGTCTGGCGGTGCGTCCATTGCACCGCTGCTTCCTTACCCACCGCCGTGGTGCGTTGAGAGGTCCGAGGCTTTTGTGGTGACGTGGGGATTTTCATCATTCCTCCGAACTACGGGGTCATTTTTTTCCGCGCCGTAAACGCAGAGCATTGAAAATCACCGAGGCCGAGCTCAGACTCATGGCCAGCGCCGCGATCAGCGGGGACAACAACCACCCAGTGAATGGGTACAGCACGCCTGCCGCAATCGGCACCCCAATGCCGTTGTAAACGAATGCGAACAGGAGGTTCTGGCGCATGTTTCGGACGGTGTCGATAGAGATGTCGCGTGCGGCGGTGATGCCGCGCAAATCGCCTTTGACCAGCGTGATCTGGCCGCTGTTCATGGCCACATCGGTCCCCGTGCCCATGGCCACGCCGACATCGGCCTTTGCCAACGCAGGCGCATCGTTGATGCCATCGCCGGCCATGGCGACAATGTGGCCCTCTTTCTGGAGCCGTTCCACGAGCGCCAGCTTGTCTGCGGGCTTGACTTCGCCATGCACCTCGTCGATGCCCAGTTTTGCACCCACTGCCTTGGCGGTGGTCAGACCATCGCCAGTTGCCATCACGATGCGCAAGCCGCTGGCGTGCAAAGTCCTAATGGCTTCCAGCGTGGTGGCCTTGATGGGATCGGTCACAGCCAGGATGCCAGCCAGTTGTCTGTCCACGGCCAGATGCATCACGCTGGCGCCTTCACTGCGCAGACGCTCGCCATCGATCTTGAGCGCATCAGTGGCCACGCCCTCCTGCTGCATCAATGCGGTGTTGCCCAGCACCAGATGCTTCCCATCGACGATGCCGCGCACGCCAATACCGCTGCCAGATTCGAAATCTAGCGGTTTGATCAGTTCCAGGCCCTTGGCGCGTGCTGCACTGACGATGGCCTCTGCCAAAGGATGCTCGCTGCCTTGGTCCAAACTGGCAGCAAGGCGCAGAACTTCGTCCGCTGTATAGCCAGGTGCGGCAACTGCGGTGTCGAAAGCGGGTTTACCTTCGGTCAGTGTTCCTGTCTTGTCCACAATCAGCGTGTCGACCTCGCGCATTTTTTCGATGGCGCCAGCATCACGGAACAGCACCCCCTGTGTCGCGGCACGCCCTGTGGCCACCATCACCGACATCGGCGTGGCCAGCCCCAGCGCACAGGGGCAAGCGATGATCAGGACGGCCACTGCGTTAATCAAGCCAAACACCCAGCTAGGTTCCGGACCGAACCAACCCCAGACAAAGAAGGTGGCAATGGCGATGAGCACCACCACGACCACAAATTTGCCTGCCACCACATCCGCCATGCGCTGCATGGGCGCCTTCGAGCGCTGGGCATTGGCCACCATCTGAACAATCTGCGACAGCATGGTGGCCGCACCGACCTTCTCGGCGCGCATTACCAGGGCGCCACTGGTGTTCATCGTGGCGCCAATCACCTTGTCACCAAGGCGTTTGGTCACCGGCACAGGCTCACCGGTCAGCATGGATTCATCGACCGCACTGCTGCCTTCAGTCACAACGCCGTCGACCGGCACTTTCTCGCCGGGGCGGATGCGCAACAGGTCACCGACGTGAACATGGTTCAGCGGTACGTCTTCTTCGTTGCCATCCGCATTGATCCGACGTGCCGTCTTGGGTGCCAAACCGAGCAGCGCCTTGATGGCCGCAGAAGTTTGCGAACGGGCCTTCAACTCGATGATCTGGCCCAGCATGGTCAGCGAGATGATGACCACTGCCGCCTCGTAGTAGACCGCCACGCGCCCCATGGAAATGAATGAATCCGGGAACACGCCCGGCGCCACGGTAGCCACGAGGCTGTAGAGAAAGGCCGCGCCCGTACCCAAACCGATCAAGGTCCACATGTTGGGGCTGCGGAGGACGAGAGACTGCCAGCCGCGTACGAAGAAGGGCCACCCCGTCCACAACACGACGGGTAAGGAAAGCACCAGCTCAACCCAGGTTTGCACCTTCATGTCAAACCATCCAAGACGATGGCCGAACATTGCAAGAACGGTGACAATGACTGTGAATGGCAGTGTCCACCAGAAGCGATGCTGAAAATCCTTTAACTCATGGTTGTCTTCCTCGTCCAGAGGAATGATGGGCTCCAATGTCATGCCGCACTTGGGACAGATTCCAGGATGATCCTGCCGCACCTCAGGGTGCATAGGGCAGGTGTAGATGGTGCCGGCCGGCTCGGGCGCGGTGTCCTCGGGTGCAGTAGATACAAGGTATTGCAGTGGGTTCGCTGCGAACTTGCCTTGGCACTTGGCGCTACAGAAATAGTAGGGCCGCCCTTCGTGCGTCAATTTGTGTTCAGACTGCTCCGTAACGGTCATGCCGCACACCGGATCCTTTAGATCCTTTGGCGAGGCTGGCTCGGCAGGGGGGTGACTGCCGTGATGGTGGTGTGCATGTATGTCCATTGCTTATTCCTTGTTGTTGTTGGTGCGCCGTGGCGGCTGCGCATGGTTGCCGTGCCCACCATGGCCGCCGTGGCCGTGCATCAGGTGCATTAGCGGACAGGCGAGCAGCAGCAGGTAGGGCCAATAACCCAGAACATGGCCCCAGTGCTCTCGCAGCAGATAAAAACCAGCGATCACGGCAGCCGTTGCCAGCGCCATGCCGGCTGGGCGGCGCCAGAACGATGGCGCATGGGAGTCGTTGTCAGGCTGATCCATGGCGTTGCTCCTTCAAAGTTGCCAGCAAAAGGTGCGGGCGCGGACGCGCCCAGCCGGTCGACCCGGAATCAAATACCGTGGCCGTCATCGGCAACCACAGCCCCCCGCACCGCCGCTGTGGCAGCCCGAGGCTTTAGGCTGCGAGGTCGCAGCGGGAATGGGCGCGTCTGTGGCCAGCTTTGCGGGGTAACCCGCATCCGTCAATGCCATCAACAATGGGGCGCTGCCCTGCGCCAGTTCCCCGCTCACCCGGACATGCCCAGACTGGAGATCGACCTCCACCCCACTGACACCCGGCAGCGGTTGCAATGCGTGCGTGACGTGCTTGACGCATGAGCCGCAGCTCATGCCCTCGACTTGCAGATCAATCGTTTTCATATATCAAACTCCTAAAAATTGAAACGTATACCGCCGGGGAAATATTCCAGATCATCTTTTTGACACCGAGTCAGTCGTCGACTGGGCCTTGCCCATGCGAGGGATAAACCGGGGTGTGCGCTGGGCGTATGTGTCGTACGTTGCACCGAACTGTTTGTGCATTTCGTTCTCTTCGGTGATTGCCAGACGTCCGTACATCAGGAGCAAGACAGGGAACATGGCCAAGGTCAGCAAGGTGGGCCACTGCAGCAGGAAGCCCAGCAGAATCATCACAAAAGCCACGTACTGCGGATGGCGAATGCGCGCGTAGGGGCCTGTTGTTGCAAGCGATTGGCCACGCTGAGCGTGGTAGAGCACATTCCACGCTGTGGACAACAGGTAGAAACCAAAGCCCAGAAAAACGTAGCTGGCGATGTGCAGTACGCCGAAATGCGGGTCGCCCTTTTCGCCCAACAGGGTGGACCACAAGTGACCCGAGGTGTGGGAGAGCAGATCCAGATTAGGGAACTTGGTTTGAAGCCAGCCCGATATCAGATAAATCGTCAGCGGGAAGCCATACATCTCTACGAACAAGGCAACTATGAAGGCTGCGAATGCGCCAAACGTCCTCCAGTCACGGGCCGTTGCAGGCTTGAAAAAGCTGAACGCAAACATGATGAAGATCGCTGAATTGATGATGACCAACGACCACAGGCCATAAGCAGATTCGGTGTGGTTCACTGGGGATCTCCTTCTTTGCGCGATTCGGCAGTCTTCGACACATCAGGCTTGCTCTGGCCATGGTGACCATGCCCACCGTGGCTGCCGTGCATGAAAACATGCATCAGCGGGCAGGCGAGGAGCAGGAGAAAAGGTAGCGCCCCGACGACATGCGCGAGGTGTTCTGTCAACAAAAAATACGCCGCCACGGCACCAATCGCCACGTAGCCGATGGCGTATCGAGAACTCCAGAAACTGGGGGGCGACTCGTGTCCGTCGTGTTGATGGCTCATGGTGACTCGCAATCAGGTGGGTGCGTTACTTGGTCGGCGTGGCAGGCAGGCGGTCCATCATCATTTGCATCATGGACTGCATCATTTCCATGCGCTTTTCCATCATCTGATGGCGCTCGGCCATGTTGGTGGGCATGCCCTTGCCACCTTGCATGCCACCCATGCCCTGCATGCCTGCGCCCATCTGCTGCATCATCCCCATGCCGTCCTGCATGAGCTTCATGTGCTCGTCCATGAGTGCCTGCCGCTCCTCCGGCGTTTTGGCCGCCATCATCTTTTCGTGCATCGCTTGCATGGACTTCATATGCTCGTCCATCTTGGCCATTCCAGCCATCGGCCCCGTACCCATTGGCTTTGCGGAAGTCTTCATTTGGGTGGACGCGGGCTGCGTGCTACCTGCAGGGTGATGGGCCTTGTGCTCATCGGCGGCTTGCGCCATCACGCTCAGTGAGGCCGCAGCGACACAGACCCCGATCAGGGTATGGTGAATTTTTGACATAGTGCTCTCCTTCTCCAGATTACAAAACCGTCGCAGTCAGCAATCAATAAATCCATCCGCGACGACACAGCACGCTAAAGCAGCGTGTTCTCACTGAGCGGGCTGAATGTCTGTGACAACCATCTTCCCGCCCTCGTTGACGACCATGAACTTGACCTTGTCGCCAGGCTTCACGTTGGACAACAGGCTCTTGTCCTTCGCGGTGAATACCATGGTCATACCGGGCATGTCCATGTGCTTGATTTCACCGTGCTTGATGGTGACCTTGCCGTTGTCCAGATCAACTTTCTTGATCTCGCCATCGGTCAGGGACGCCGACTGTGCCGCTTCTGTCTTGCCAGGCTCCATGCTTGCCTGGGCAAAGCTGCTCATGGGCAGCGCTATACCCACGGCCACGGCGGAAATGGCAAGAATTTGTTTGATGGTGTTCATGATGACCTTACGAATACATGTTGAAAATTTCTGCTAATCCATCTTTCTGAATCAGCAGCGCTTGAAGGGGGTGCGCCGACCGCTGTAAGCCGGCCCATTCGTGCCCGGTAAGCCCATCGGCATGGCGGGCACTGCCAGTCCCAGCGCTCGGGGCTTTTTCTTGAACATGACGCGGACTTCTTGTTCCAGGCTCTACGGTGGCGTATTACTTCTTGCTGACCTGAACGAGGCCCTTCATGCCAGCTTCGTAGTGGCCGGGAATCAGGCAGGCGAAGTTCACACCGCCAGCTTTGGTGAACTGCCAGACGATCTCGCCTTGCTTGCCAGGCTGCAGCGTGACCTTGCCGGGCTCGTCGTGCTCCATGTCCGGGAATTTCCGCATCTGCTCCAGATGCTCAAGCAGTTCCTTCTCGGTGCCCAAGCTGAGTTCATGCTTGACCTTGCCGGCGTTCTTGACGATGAAGCGAACGGTCTCGCCCTGCTTGACCTGAATGTTCGAGGGAGTGAAACGCATGGTGTCGCTCATCTCGATGGTGATCGTGCGGCTGGCCTTGGCGGCGACACCGGGCTTTCCGATGGCGGTTTCCTCTCCATCACCGTGGCCGTGGCCACCGGCATGGTTGCCTGCGGCCATGGCGGCCCCCGAAGCGGTCAGCGCGGCGGCAGCCAGCAGGCGGTAGAAGGTGGATCGCGTGAACTTCATGGATGATCTCCAGTTAAAAACGAAGGGAAGAAATCAGTGCGCACCATGTGACGTCGGCTTGCGCACCTTGACTTCGGTCGGCGTTGCAGGCTTGCGAACGCGCGGCATGGACTGGCCGCCCTCTGCGCTGAATCGCGCGGGCTCCGCCATCGGACCGGTGTACTCATACGCCACCGTGCCCTCCGGGTTTTTATACCAACCCGGGTTCTTGTAGTCGCCTGGCTTCTGGTCGCGGCGCACCTTCAGGACACTGAACATGCCACCCATCTCCACCGAGCCGAAGGGGCCTTCCCCGGTCATCATGGGGACGGTGTTGTCCGGAATGGGCATCTCCATCTCGGTCATGTCCGCCATGCCCCGTTCGCCCATGACCATGTAGTCGGGAATCAGGTTGTTGATCTTCTTGGCCACGCCCCGGTGGTCTACGCCAATCATGGTGGGAATGTCGTGACCCATTGCGTTCATGGTGTGGTGGCTCTTGTGGCAGTGGAATGCCCAGTCACCTTCTTCGTCCGCGAGGAACTCGATCTGGCGCATCTGGCCCACGGCCACGTCGGTGGTCACTTCATAGAGACGGGTGCTCTTGGGTGTAGGACCACCATCCGTGCCGGTGACCAAAAACTCGTGACCGTGCAAGTGCATCGGGTGGTTGGTCATGGTGAGGTTGCCGATGCGAATACGCACCTTGTCGTTGAGCCGGACGTTCAAGGAGTCGATGCCAGGAAAGACACGGCTGTTCCATGTCCACAGATTGAAGTTCGTCATCTCTGCAACCTTGGGGGTCGCAGCGCCAGGCTCGATGTCGTAGGCGCTCAGCAGGAAGCAGAAGTCTCTCTGCACCACGTCGATCAAGGGATGCTTGTCCTTCGGGTGCGTGACCCAGAAGCCCATCATGCCCATGGCCATCTGCACCATCTCGTCCGCATGCGGGTGGTACATGAACGTGCCTGGCCGGCGTGCGACGAACTCGTAGACGAAGGTCTTGCCCGACTGGATTGCGGGCTGGTTCAATCCCGCCACACCGTCCATGCCATTGGGCAAACGCTGTCCATGCCAGTGGATGCTGGTGTGCTCGGGCAGCTTGTTGGTCACAAAAATGCGAACGCGATCGCCTTCCACCACTTCGATGGTGGGCCCGGGACTCTGGCCGTTGTAGCCCCACAAATGGGCCTTGAAGCCAGGCGCCATCTCGCGCACCACAGGCTCGGCGACCAGGTGAAACTCCTTGACGCCCTGATTCATCCGCCACGGCAGTGTCCAGCCGTTAAGTGTGACCACCGGGTTGTAGGGCCGCCCCGAGTTGGGCACCAGCGGCGCCATGGTGTTCGGGCTGGTCTGGATCACCGGCTCGGGCAATGCCGCCATGGCCACACGGCTGACCGAGCTCGCCGCAACAGCGCCACCTGCGATGCCGGCAAACTTAAAAAAATCTCGTCTGGATGTCATGATGATGTTCTTTGCTTCAATGGCCGGCGTCGCCGCCGCCGGGTGCACTGGATGCGACGGACAGGCTGGTGCTCGTGGGGCGTCCGATCACGGACGCCTGCATGGCGGCGTCGGCCAGCCAGAACTGCTGCTGTGCGTCGATGGCAGCGGAGACGGCGCTGACCTGATCGCGCGCATCGGCCAGCAGCTCGAAAACGCTGATCAGCATGCCGTTGTAGCGAAGCTGGTTTTCCTCCGAGATCACCTTGCGCAGCGGCACGACTTCATCGCGGTGGTGACGGGCCACGTCGTAGGCCGTGCGGTAGGCCGAGTAGCTTTCCCGCAGGCTGGAGCCTGCTGCGCGCACGGTGGCTTCGAGCTGGTTGGCTGCGGCCAAGGTCCGTGCGTTCATCGCATCACGCTGTATCCCGCCCCAATCGAAGATCGGAAGGCGTACGGCGATTTCCCAGCCGTGCGCAGTAGAACGAGTGCCCTCAGCGTTGTCAAAGGTCGTGTTGCGACGCCCAGTGAGTTCGATATCGGTGAAGCTGGTCACCAGGTTCAGACCCTGGGCCTTGGCCGCGCTATCCAACGAGGCCTGCGCCAGCCGAATGTCCAGGCGCGCTCTGGAGGCCTGCGTGGCAACAGCCTGCGGCTGCAGAGGCTCTTTGGGAAGGTCGGGGAGTCGCTCGGGCAGGCGAAGCGCTTGCGCCTGGGCCTCATCGAGCCCAAGCAGGCGCACGAGTTCTTCCCGGCTGGCCGTCGCCTGGTGCCCTGCGGTGCTGAGCCGGGTGGCGGCGTCAGCGTAGAAGGCCTGCTCGCGAGCACGTGTGATCCGGTTGAAGTTGCCAACGCCTTGCATGCGCTTGGCCAACTCGGCTCCGGCCTCCGCGCTTTCATAGACCTGCTTGGCATACTTGAGTGCTTGCTGGGCGGCCACGGCCCGCACCCATGCCTGACGTACCTGGGTGACCTGATCCACCACGTCGCTGCTCAAGCGCAACTGCGACTGCTCGATGCGCCGGGTCGCCACGTTGTACCGGGCTGGAAGCGTCAGCACGTCCAGCAGGCCGAATGCCAAGGCACGGCCCAGCTCCAGTTCGTCGCCCGCGACCATGCGCTCAAAGCTGAAGATCGGGTTGGCGATCCGGCCTCCTTGGGCCGCGTCGGCCGACTCCGCCCAACCCTGCGCCAGCAGAGCTTGCAGGGATGGGCTGTTCACCAAGGCCAACTGGACAGCATCTTTCTGCTCCAAAGGCTGCGCCAGCAAGGCTTGAGCGGCCTGCGCACGCTGGTCGCGTTCATCCAGGGTACGAGCCAACGCGAGCTTGCCCCCGGTAAAACTGCCAGCTTCGTCGTTGACGCGATTGATGTTCTGATCCAGGCTGACGCTGGCACATCCCGTCAGCACTGCCAATCCGAGTGCGGACAGAGCCAATTTGGCATGAGTGGCACGCAAAGGCATCATGGTTTTCCTCCCCCGTGATGGCCCGTGTGGGGATCGCTAGCAGGAGCAGCATCCTTGGCGGACGCGGGCTCGCCCGACTTGATTTCCTTAGCATAGGCGCGCCAGCCGCCAATCTGGCCCACACGATCATTGGCTTCGCGCCAGGATTGCACCGGTTGATCCGCATAGCCCTGATAAGCCCCGATAGGGGAAGCGTATTGCAACGTTGCCAGCGGTGCAGGCTTGGGAGTCTCGGTATCTGCTGGAGCTTGTGCGAAAGCTGCCCCCGCAAACAACACCAGTGTCGTAGGCAACAGAGCCCTGAAGGGCGGCAGGTAACTGGAAGTGAGCATGGTCTCCTCTAAAAGAATCTTTGATCTCATGATGTGGAGATTCTGGAGAGACCACCCTTTCATTCAGATGTCCTGAAAATTACATTGTTGTTATCTACCTGTCAGAACGCCTCAAACTTGGCAAACTCTCGCCAAAGCATTGAACGGAAGCGCACACGTGAAAATATTGATCGTCGAAGACGAGCCCAAAACGGGTGAGTACCTGCGTCAGGGTTTGACAGAAGCTGGATACATTTCCGACCTCGTGCCCAACGGCGCGGATGGCCTGCATATGGCCCTGCAGGGCGAATATGACCTGCTGATCCTGGATGTCATGCTGCCTGGCCTGAATGGCTGGCAAGTGCTGCAAGCCCTGCGTGACCGGGGGATCGGAATGCCCGTCCTGTTCCTGACTGCCCGCGATCAAGTGGAAGATCGTGTCAAAGGACTGGAACTCGGGGCCGACGACTACCTTGTCAAGCCGTTCTCGTTTGCCGAGTTACTGGCCCGGGTACGCATCATCCTGCGGCGCGGCCATGCAGGCAACGAGAGCACCACGCTGCGAGTGGCCGACCTGGAACTGGATTTGCTGCGCCGCAGGGTATCCCGCAACGGCAAGCGTATCGATCTGACGGCCAAGGAATTCGGCCTGCTGGAGCTACTGATGCGCCGACACGGTGAAGTGCTGCCACGGTCTCTGATCGCCTCGCAGGTGTGGGACATGAACTTTGACAGCGACACCAACGTCATCGAAGTGGCGATGCGCCGCTTGCGCGTGAAGATAGATGAGGGGCATGCCGTCAAGCTCATCCAGACCGTGCGGGGCATGGGCTACGTGCTGGACGTACCAGAGGAGGAATAAAGGTGCAGCGACAACAGCGCCTGGGCAGGCTTTCGTTGACCCGCCGTTTAACCCTGTTTTTTACAGTGGTGGCGGCTATCGTCGTGCTCGGGCTGGGATTGTTGTTCCTGGCAGAGACTCAGCGTCATTTTGTCGTGCTCGATCAGATGGCTTTAGAGGACAAGAGGCATTTGATCGAGGAAATTCTTGGCAATGCCAACTCAGTGGACGACGCAAGCTTGCGCTTGAGCAAAGCTTTGAACTATCACCATGATCTCTATGTCCTGGTGCAGAACCCCCAGGGAGAGCGCATTTTTCAATCGTCAACATCCAACCTCAATGTGCAAAGCGGCGATGCCCTGAGTACCGAGGAGACGAGTGTTTTCGGGGTTTGGCGTCACCACGATACCGAGTTCCACACATTGAGCTTTGGAACTGCCCCGGCTTACTCCGCATCAGCGTTGCAGGTGTTGATCGCAGCGGATACAAAACACCACACCCAATTCCTCACTGAGCTGCGCAGCAGTCTGGCGTTCTACGTGATCGCGGCCATCATCGTGTGTGGGCTACTGTCGTGGCTCGCGGCGCGTCAAGGACTGGCGCCTCTGCGTGAAATGAAGTCACGCGCAGCCGTGGTCACAGGTCAGAAATTGTCCGAGCGCATGCCAGTTGAGGCCGTGCCGGTGGAAATGGCCGATCTGGCGCAAGAGCTGAACCGCATGCTGGACCGCCTGCAGGAGGACTTCCAGCGCCTTACCGATTTCGCGTCGGACCTCGCGCACGAGCTGCGCACCCCCATCAGCAACCTGCTGACGCAGACGCAGGTGGCGCTGACGACCAAGCGCGATGCCGCGACGTACCGCGACATCCTGGCCTCCAATGCCGAGGAATTTCAGCGTTTGGCACGCATGGTGTCCGACATGCTGTTCCTAGCCAAGACCGAGCGCGGCGTGGATCTGCCGCACAAGGAGCGGTTTTCCGCCCGCCAGGACGCGCTGGCGCTGCTGGAGTTCTACGAGGCCGTGGCCGAGGAAAAACGCATCCGGCTCCAGTTGAAAGGAGACGGCGAGGTCGAAGGCGATCGCCTGATGTTCCGCCGTGCGGTGAGCAACCTGCTGTCCAATGCCCTGCGTTACACGCCCGAGGCCGGCGACATCACCATCCGTATCACCAGCACGGCACAAACCACGACAGTGGCCGTGGAGAACACTGGAACCGACATCGATGCCAAGATCCTGCCCCGGCTGTTCGACCGCTTCTACCGAGCCGATGCTTCCAGGGCCCATCCGGACTCCGATGGCTCCGGGCTGGGCCTGGCCATCACACGTGCCATCGCTGAGGCCCACGGCGGTAGCGTCACGGCGACGTCGGGCGACGGGCGAACCTGCTTCACCTTGATGTTTCCTCACCGTGGCTCACAGCCATCAAGCTGACAACAATCTCATCTGGCTGTCCGGATTCTGTTGGGGTGCGCTCCCTACGATGAACACATCTCCTCAACGCCCGACCAAGGCATGAGAGATGCAAGTTTCGTCCACCTTCTTCCTTAGGAGCTTCAACCATGATCCAACAACGCCTCTCCCTTTCTTCCATGATCGCAGCCGCAACCGCAGTAGTTGCTCTGGGCCTTCCAGGGATGGCTTCGGCAGCATATGAGCATCCTGCCAACAATGAAAAGGGCGTAATCGTTCACCCGGAACACTTCAAGAGCGAGAAGACGCGAGAGCAGGTCATCGCGGAAGCCAAGGCTGCCATGCAGCAAGGACTTCTTTCTTATGGCGAGAGCAACTACCCAATGCCTGTGCCTAATGTGGGCCCAGGGAAAACTCGTCAGCAAGTGATCAACGAAATGCTGAACGAGTCACCTGCCGAACGCTCCGAGCGTCTGCGTCTCTACTCCCCGGGTTGATAGCCCCCAATTGGGGCTCCAGCAGAGCACGTTGAATCCATTCTGTGGGATCGCGCGTCGGCCTGGCTAACCTCGGGATTTCAGCAGCCTGATAGGTCACGCTCCAAAAATTACCTGACAGAAATGTAATTTTTGAAACATCTTCCCGTTAGCCTTGAGCTCGCAAAATGCATGACGTGCATTCACACAAGATAGGCGGATGCGAATGCGAAGTACAACAACCTGAATTTTAGTGGCCGAGGGTGCGATGCTGTGTGAGGAACTAATGCTGAACGTGGATTGGACCGAAGCGGTGGTGCTGTTCAATGTCGACTCGCGTTATACCTGTGGTGCGGTCGTGATTCCTGGCATGCGCAAGATCGTTCATCCGGCTAAGCAGGCCATCAACACAGAGCACCGATGAACGGCTACGAACTACCACCGGGCGCCGCGGGCTTGGTTGCCGCGCTTGCTGTCGGTCTGGTGATTGGCTTGGAACGCGGCTGGCGCGACCGCGAATTGCCGGAGGGTGGGCGTGTTGCGGGCCTGCGCACCTTTGCGCTGACCGGACTGCTCGGCGGTGTGCTTGGACATCTGGAGCCAGATTTCGGTCCCTGGCCTTTACTGGGTGCGCTGCTTGGACTCGCCCTGCTGCTGACGGTGTCCTACGCCCGTAATTCCAAACTGTCAGGCAACCTGAGCGCCACTACCCCGGTGGCGATGCTACTTACTTTGGTCCTGGGTGTTTTTGCGGCACACGGCAACATCACCTTGGCGTTGTCGGCAGCGGTGATTGGGGCCGTGCTGCTGGACCTCAAGCCGACCTTGCACGGTTGGCTGCGCTTGATTGATCACCGCGAGTTGACGGCATCGCTGCAACTGCTGGTGTTGTCCATGGTCATCCTGCCCTACCTGCCCAATACGGGCCTCGGGCCCTATGCCGCGCTCAATCCGTACCAGCTGTGGTGGGCAGTCATCCTGATTGCGGGCCTGTCGCTAACGGGCCACTTTGCCATGCGCATCACCGGCGCGCAAAGGGGTGTGCTGTGGACTGGGATTCTGGGTGGGCTGGCTTCTTCCACGGCCACCACGTTGGCTTTGGCTCGTTACGCACGCGCGCAGCCTTCGCTGGCCGGCGCGGCGGCAGCTGGCACGTTGGCCTCCTGTGGTGTCATGTTTTTTCGCATGGTCGTTCTGCTGGGCGTCATCCAGCCGACGTTGTTGCCCACCTTCGGCAGCGCCCTAGTGGTCACTGGCGTGGTGCTGCTGTGTATGGCGCTATGGGGGTGGCGCAAGTTGAACCGCACTGCAGTGGGAGAGGGCGCTGTCGGCGCGATGGCGCCATTCGACCTTGGCACCGCGCTCGGTTTTGGTGTGCTGCTCGCTGTCATGAGCGTCCTGGTGCCAGCGGCAAAGCAATGGCTGGACACCAGCGGCCTCTATGTGCTGTCGGCGGTTTCTGGCCTTGCGGACGTGGACGCGATCTTGATCTCGCTCGCTCGGCTGCATGGTGCCGGTGGATTGTCCACGGGCGCCACCGTCACGGCGCTCGGTCTCGCGACGTTGGCAAACATGGTGGCTAAGGTCGGCATCGCCTGGACGACAGGTGGTGCGCAGGTCGGTAAATCGGTTGTTTTTGGCTACCTCGGCGCGATGGCGTCCGGAGCTGCCGTATTGGCGCTGAGCGTGACGCTTTCGTGAGCGTCCACCGGCCACGTCTTCAGAATTTTGTGTTTAAACAATAGGGATCACCGCTATGAAAAAGTCATTTCATCGCTTCTCTGAACTGTTTTCCCAGCTTGGTCTGCGCATGGACGCGGCAGGCATCGGGGAGTTCTTGGAGGCCCACGCTCCACTGCCGGCCGATGTGCTGCTGGCCGATGCGCCATTCTGGACACCATCTCAGGCGACTCTGTTGCGCGAAGAACTTCTGGAAGACGCGGACTGGGCCGAAGTAATTGACCGGTTGAATTCCGCTTTGCGTGCGCCAAGGGGGAGGTCATGATGCCTATGAGGAATCGCCTGTCGTTGGGTGTGGTAATGGTGTCTCTCGCGCTGAGCTCGATGGTTTACGCGCAGGAGGTCAAGCTTGGGTCGAGTGTTGAAGGGTTGCTGCAAGCGGCCTGGGAGCGAAACCCCGAATTCGCAAGCATGCGTTTTGATGCCGATGCCGCTGCCGAGCGTGTCGTACCCGCGGGTGCCTTGCCGGATCCAAAGTTCAGCATGGAACTTCGTGACCTTACCCGGATGGGCGAGCGCAACCCGACGCTGCTGCCAGGGCGTGTGGGCAGCACGCGATACCTGCTCACACAGGAATTGCCGTGGTTTGGGAAACGGGGCCTCAAGCGTGAATCGGCCCAATTGCAGGCCGAAGCGGCCCGAGGGCGAGTGGCTGGCACCTGGAGTGAACTAGCGACCAAGATCAAGACGACATACGCCCAACTCTACTATCTGGACCAGAACGAGCGGCTGACCAGGGAGATCCTGGACCTGATGACTCGCCTGGAAAAAGTCGCCCAGGTGCGCTACGCCGGTGGCCTGGCCGCGCAGCAGGACGTGATTCGTGCGCAGCTGGAGCAAACCACCATGCGCAACGAATTGATTGCACTCGAAGCAGAGCGAAGTCAGTTGCAGGCCAAGCTGAAAGCGCTCGTGGGGCGCCCTGCCAGCGAGATGCTGGCTACGCCAGAGAGCATTCGCACACTTCCGGCGCCTGAGACCATGCGATTTGATGTCCTGGAGCAGCGTGCACGGTCCAGCAATCCGCTGCTGAGAACCGAGGAGTCACAAATCCAGGCTGCAGAAAAGAACCGTGAACTCACCTACAAGAACCGCTATCCGGACTTTGCGGTGGGGGTGTCACCCATCCAGTACGGTAAGTCGATCCGGGAATGGGAGTTGATGGTCGAGGTCACCATTCCCTTGCAGCAGGACACCCGGCGCGCACAGGAGCAGGAAGCACAGGCCATGCTGGATGCCGCCCGCTCGCGCCGCGAAGCGGCCACCAACCAGGTACTGGCGGATCTGTATGAAAACTTGGCGGGCCTGGATGCGGCTCGCCGTACGCTGGCGTTGACCACGGACAGCCTGCTACCCCAGTCGGAGCTGACGTTCCGGTCGGCTTTGGCAGGCTACGAATCGGGCAAGGTGGATTTCGCCACCCTGCTGGATGCACAGAGACAGATACGACAAGCCAAACTCAATCAAGTCAAAGCAGGAGTCGCGGCGCAGATTCGCCTGGCAGACATCGAGCGCATCGTGGGAGAAGATCTATGACAACAACTATCAAGGTGGGCGCGCTCGTGCTGGCCGCCACGGCACTGGCTGCGGGAGGCGGCTATTGGTACGGGCAACGCCAGTCCGCTGCACATGGATCAGTGCAGGCGACATCGACTGTTGCTTCGGCAAACGATAAGAAGGAGCGCAAGGTTCTCTATTACCGCAATCCGATGGGCTTGCCCGATACGTCCCCCACGCCCAAGAAGGACCCGATGGGGATGGATTACATCCCCGTCTACGAGGGCGATCAGGAACCGGAAGCCGGAAGCGCCAACCAGATCAAGATCAGCACCGACAAGGTTCAGAAGCTCGGGGTGCGCGTTGAGGCTGTCAGCCTGCGCAACCTGGACAAGATGGTGCGCGCGGCAGGCCGCATCGAACCCGACGAGCGCCTGACCTACGCCATCACCCCCAAGTTCGAGGGCTACGTCGAACGCTTGCATGTCAACGCCACCGGCCAGGCCGTGGGCAAGGGCCAGCCGTTGTTCGAGGTCTACAGCCCAGAGCTGGTGTCGGCGCAACGCGAATATGCGATTGCCGCCCAAGGGGTCGACGCCTTGAAGGGCGCCAGCGAGGAAACACAGAAAGGAATGCGAGAACTCGCCGAATCGGGCCTGACGCGCCTGCGCAACTGGGATATTTCGGACGAGCAGGTGAAGGCGCTGACTCAGTCGGGCACGGCGCGCCGCACCCTCACATTTCGCTCGCCGGTGGCAGGCATCGTGACCGAGAAAAAGGCGGTACAGGGCATGCGTTTCATGCCAGGCGACGCGCTCTACCAGGTCACTAACCTGTCTTCAGTGTGGGTGATAGCCGATGTATTCGAGCAGGACATCGGCATGGTCAAAACAGGGGCAAAGGCCACGGTTCGCATCAACGCCTACCCGGACAAGGTATTCACCGGTTCCATCACCTACGTCTATCCAACGCTCACGGCTGAAACTCGCACCGTGCCCGTGCGGGTCGAATTGACCAATGCAGGTGGGTTGCTAAAGCCGGGCATGTTTGCACAGGTGGAACTGCCCGCCGCCTCCAAGGGCACCGTGCTGACGGTACCGACGTCGGCCGTCATCGACAGCGGAACACGGCAGATCGTTCTGGTGCAACTCAAGGAGGGGCGTTTCGAGCCCCGCGAAGTCAAGGTCGGCGCGCGCAGCGAGGACCGCATCGAAATTATCGAGGGCGTGCAGGACGGTGAGATGGTCGTAGTGGCCGCCAATTTCCTCATCGATGCGGAAAGCAACCTCAAAGCCGCCATCGGAGGCCTGGGGCATACAGGACACGGGACTCAAGCCACTCCTGATGGATCAGCAAGCACCAAGGCCGTCACAGGCGTGGGTCACCAAGCCGAAGGCACAGTAGAGGACATCGATACGAAGTCCTCCACGGTGACGCTGGCACATGGCCCGGTGCCCAGTCTCAAATGGCCCGCCATGTCGATGGAGTTCAAGGTCGCCCACAGCGGCTTGCTCAAGGAGCTCAAGCCGGGTGCCCTGGTTGCCTTTGAGTTCGTCGAACGCGATCAAGGCGAATGGGTGATCACCGCCGCCCGACCCCTGGGCAAAGCCACGGCCAATCCTCACGCCGGTCACAACTGATTTTCGGGAAAAAATATGCTTGCGAAGATCATCGACTGGTCGGGGAGAAACCGTTTCCTGGTGCTGCTGGCGACCCTGTTCGTCATTGTTGGCGGTGTCTATGCCGTGCTCAAAACACCGCTGGATGCGCTGCCGGACCTGTCAGACGTTCAGGTCATCGTCTACACCGAGTATCCGGGCCAGGCCCCGCAGGTGGTCGAGGATCAGGTCACGTATCCGTTGACCACCTCCATGCTGTCGGTTCCCAAGTCCAAGGTGGTGCGGGGCTTCTCCTTCTTCGGCGCCTCGTTCGTCTACATCATCTTCGAGGATGGCACCGACATCTACTGGGCCCGCTCGCGCGTGCTCGAATACCTCAACTTCGCGGCGGGGCGCATGCCCAAGGGCGTGACGCCGCAGATCGGCCCGGACGCGACCGGCGTGGGCTGGGTCTACCAGTACGCGCTGCTGGCCAAGGACAAGACCCTGGCCGAGCTGCGCACGCTGCAGGACTGGTACCTGCGCTACCAGCTCACCAAGGCCCATGGCGTGGCCGAGGTGGCATCCATTGGCGGGTTTGTGCAGACCTACCAGATCACCGTCGACCCGGTGAAGCTGCGCGCCTACGGCATTCCATTGGCCAAGGTGTCGCAGGTGGTGCGCGACTCCAACCGCGACGTGGGCGGCCGCGTGGTGGAGATGGCCGAGACCGAGTACATGGTGCGCGGCAAGGGCTACCTGCGCGGCGTGTCTGACATCGAGAACCTGGTGGTCAAGGCCGACAAGGGCACGCCGGTGCTGGTGCGCGACATCGCCCGCGTGGAACTGGCGCCGGACGAGCGCCGGGGCCTGACGGAACTCAACGGCGAGGGCGAGGTGGTCTCGGGCATCGCCATGGCGCGCTACGGCCAGAACGCGCTGGAGGTGATTCACAACCTCAAGGAAAAGATCGCCGAGGTCTCGGCGGGCCTCCCGCCGGGCGTCAGCATCGAGGCGGTGTACGACCGATCCGACCTGATTCACCGGGCCATCGATACGCTCAAGCGTACCTTGCTGGAAGAGAGCCTGATCGTTGCCCTGGTCTGCATGGTCTTTTTGATGCACGTTCGCTCGGCCCTCGTGGCTATCTTGATGTTGCCCGTGGGTGTGCTGATCGCCTTCATCGCCATGCGCCTGCTGGGCATGAACTCCAACCTGATGAGCCTGGGTGGCATCGCCATCGCCATCGGGGCCATGGTGGACGCGGCCATCGTCATGATCGAGAACGCGCACAAGCACCTGGAACGCTTGCCCGAGGAGCACACCAACACCGAGCGCGTGGAAGCCATGATTTCCGCCTGCAAGGAGGTGGGCCCGGCTTTGTTCTTCTCGCTGCTCATCATCACCGTGTCCTTCCTGCCGGTGTTCACGCTGGAGTCGCAGGAAGGCCGCCTGTTCTCGCCACTGGCCTATACCAAAACCTTTGCCATGGCCGGTGCCGCGCTACTGTCGGTGACGCTGGTGCCCGTGCTGATGATGCTGTTCATCCGTGGGCGCATCCTGCCGGAGGCGCGCAACCCGGTGAACCGGTTCCTCATCTGGATCTACCGTCCCATCATCGCCGCCGTGATGCGGTGGAAGAAACTGACGGTTGCCACGTCGATCATCGTGCTGGGCGTGTCGTTCTACCCCGCCAGCCAGCTCGGCTCGGAGTTCATGCCCACGCTCAACGAAGGCACGCTGCTGTACATGCCCGCGTCGCTGCCCGGGATGTCCATCACCAAGGCGGCCGAGCTGATGCAGACGCAGAACAAGATCATCAAGAGCTTCCCCGAGGTGGCGTCGGTGTACGGCAAAGCCGGGCGCGCCAACACGGCCACGGACCCGGCACCGACCGAGATGTTCGAGACCGTCATCAACCTCAAGCCCGAGTCCGAATGGCGCCCCGGCATGACGACCGACAAGCTCATCGCGGAACTGGACAAGGCATTGCAATTCCCCGGCGTGTCCAACGCCTGGACCATGCCCATCAAGGCCCGCATCGACATGCTTTCCACCGGCATCCGCACGCCCATCGGCATCAAGGTCTTCGGCAAGGACCTGGGCGAGATGGAACGCCTGGCGCGCGAGATCGAAACCGTGGTCAAGCAGGTGCCCGGAACGACCTCGGCGTTCGCGGAACGCATCACAGGGGGCTTTTACCTCAATATTGAACCCGACCGGGCGCAGCTGGCACGCTACGGCCTGGGGGTAGGAGAGCTGCAGGACGTCATTGGCACGGCCTTGGGCGGCGAAATGGTGACCACCACGGTGGAAGGCCGCGAGCGCTTTGGCGTGACGGTGCGCTACCCGCGCGAGCTGCGCGCCGACCCGCAGCAGATCGCCCGTGAAGTGCTGGTGCCCACCATGGACGGCGCCATGGTCCCGCTGGGACAGGTGGCGCGCGTGGAAGTCGCCAAGGGGGCACCCGGCATCCGTACCGAAAACGCGCTGCTGTCGGCCTATATCTTTGTCGACATCCGGGACCGCGACATCGGCGGTTATGTGGCCGACGCGCGCAAGGCCGTGAACGAGCAAGTTCAGTTCCCGCCCGGCTACTACGCCACCTGGAGCGGCCAGTTCGAATCCATGGAGCGCGCGGTGCAGAAGATGAAGGTCGTCATCCCGGTCACCTTGCTCATCATCTTCCTGCTGCTGTACCTGAACTTCAAGCGCCTGACCGAAACCTTGATCGTCATGCTGTCGGTGCCGTTTGCCCTTGTGGGGGGCATCTGGCTTATGTGGTGGCTGGGCTACAACATGTCGGTGGCTGTCGCGGTGGGCTTCATCGCACTGGCCGGGGTGGCAGCAGAGACGGGCGTCATCATGCTGATCTACCTCGACCATGCCTGGGAAGAGATTCAGGCCCGGCGCCGATCGGAAAACAAGGAGCCTGGCGTGGCCGATCTCTACGAAGCCATCATGGAAGGCGCGGTCGAGCGGGTGCGCCCCAAGATGATGACCGTGGTCGCCATCATGGCTGGCTTGCTTCCCATCCTGTGGGGAACTGGCACAGGCTCGGAAGTCATGAGCCGTATCGCTGCACCGATGGTTGGAGGGATGATTTCCTCGACCGTGCTGACGCTGGCAGTAATTCCCGCTATTTATGGCTTGGTCAAGCAGTTTGAACTTCGAAGAAGGCGAGCTTGATGCGATTGGCCTCGCATGCACAAGGAACTGCTCGCCCGTGGCATCCGGGTGGGCAGGAAACGTGTGCGCCGCTTGATGCAGCAGCACGGCATCCGGGCCAAGACCCAGCACAAATTTGTGGTGACCACGGACAGCCGCCACAGCCCCGCCGGTGGCCCCGGACCTGGTACAGCGACGTTTCAATCCCGATACACCCGACCAGCTCTGGTGTGGCAACACCACCTACATCGCCACCGACGAAGGTTGGGTGTACCTGGCAGCGGTCATCGACCTGTTCAGCCGCCAGGTGGTGGGCTGGAGCATGCAGGCGCACAACTATTGATCCGGCAGGCTTTATTCGTAAACCTTGCTCGGGCTGAGGTGTCGAAGCCCCTCGACGGGCTCAAGTTGAACGGCATCGGGACTCTGCAATAAACCGTGCCGGATCAATAGGCCGCCGTCAAGGCACTTTGTTCCCCTCATGCAGCTCAAGCCCCCTGTTTCGCATACCAAAGGAATCATCATGAACAAGCTGATCTACCCCCTCGCCGGCGCGCTGATGCTGGGCGCCACCTTGCCGGTCCTGGCCGGCCCTGACTTTCAGGCTATCGAGCAAGGCCGCAAGGCCGGCCAGGAGGCCGAGGCCACGCGCACGCGAGATGCCGCCGAGGCCGCCAAAACCGGCCGTGGCGACTGCCCGCCCCAGCCCTTGATCCTGCCGCTCGACCATGGTCCGCGTGCCTTGACTACGCCCTACCTGAACCAACTGCGCAAGCAGCGCTTCGAGGCGGAGATGAAGGCCTGCAAGGAATGACGCCGAGGAAGCGCCTATTCAGTCGGCCCTGCAAAACTCATCCGCCTGCCCATGCCAGCCGGCCCAACCCATGGAGGAGAAATAAGGCATAAGGCAGAAGACTTACAACCGCTGTGAAATCTCCAGCAATGGCTTGATGCTGGAGCCAAAGCGGCTCATGGACGCGTGGTTCTGCTCCAGTTGGCTGTAAGGCAGATAACGAATCCCGAGTTCCGAAACACGGGAGAATGCCGGTCTTTGGAGTTGCTCCGCCACCTTGGCTCGGCGATTGTCTGGGGCCACCATAAAGAGCGCACATTTTTCTGCAACCGGTGACTTCTGTCTACCCGTGTGGTTGGTCCTCCGTCCTCCGCATTCGTCCCCCGCGCACGTCCACCAACTCGCGCTCCAATTCACGCAGATTCTTAACAACAATGTCATCTGGCTGTCCGGATTCTGTTGGGGTGCGCTCCCTAAGATGAACACATCGCCTCAACGCCCGACCAAGGCATGAGAGATGCAAGTTTCATCCACCTTCCTTAGGAGCTTCAACCATGACCCAAGAACGCCTCTCCCTTTCTTCCATGATCGCAGCCGCAACCGCAGTAGTTGCTCTGGGCCTTCCAGGGATGGCTTCGGCAGCATATGAGCATCCTGCCAACAATGAACAGGGCGTAATCGTTCACCCGGAACACTTCAAGAGCGAGAAAACCCGCGCCCAAGTCAAGGCGGAGACCGAGGCTGCGATGCGGCAAGGACTTCTTTCTTATGGCGAGAGCAACTACCCAATGCCTGTGCCTAATGTGGGCCCAGGGAAAACTCGTCAGCAAGTGATCAACGAAATGCTGAACGAGTCACCTGCCGAACGCTCCGAGCGTCTGCGTCTCTACTCCCCGGGTTGATAGCCCCCAATTGGGGCTCCAGCAGAGCACGTTGAATCCATTCTGTGGGATCGCTGGCGTCGGCCTGACTAACCTCGGGACAGCCCAGGCCGCCGTCCAATTTCCCATGACACCCCACCGCCGCGCACCGTCGCGGCGATCTGCTGTCCCAGCCGCTGCTCAATCACCGGCTTCCACGGCACCAGGCTGAATCCCATCCCGTCATCGAGCATCGCGTAGCGCCTGCTGGCGAGCATCACGCTGCGGCGGTAGATACCGGCCACGCGCTGGCCATCTGCCGCAGGCCGATGCTCCAGCCCGGTTTCGGCGGCAATGTCCTTCCCGGCCTGCGCCACTTCCCGATTGCGCATCACCGTCAGCAGATTGCGCGCCAGGAACACGCGCTGACCGCGCCGCTCGGCCAGCCCCTGTTCGGCCAGGAAATCGGCGCGTTGCAGCATCGCCTGCTTCGCCTCGCCGCCAAACCCCAGGTTGCCCAGCCCCGAGCCGCCGCCGATCAACTGCTGATCCAGCCAGGTAGCCCCAATCACGCGCGCCTGCCGCTCAATGGGCAGGTGCGATTTAAGCTCCACGGCTACGCCGCCCAGGCGTTGCGCATCGTACTGGCGGCCACGCTCGGGCAGGTCGTCGGGTACCTTCCACAGCCCCTCGGCAATACGTTCCACGATGCCGGCCCGGCGCAGGGCTTCCAGCCTGCGAACGTGCGCGGCAACGACTTCGTGCGGATCACGGCCGGCCTGCGCCTGACCTTGGGCAATTGCCAGGTGATGATCGGTTCTGTAGAGCCCATTGCTGGCCAGCGCAGCGATATTGCGATCTGCCGCCCGTACCTCGGCGGAACCACGTACTTCCACCACCGCGCCGGTCGGATAGTTTGCGGGTTCGTCGCGGGCGTTGAGCGCGACGTAGTGCGCCTTGCCGTCCACGCCGTCGATGACCAGATAGCTCCGGTCGCGCAGCTCGTCGGCCAGCCCCTTGGCGGCCACGCGGCCAATGATTGTTCTTCCATCGTCACCCGGCTCGAACACCGCCAGCTCGCGCGGCTGGCCGCCCATGGCCCGCTGCATGGTGCGGATGATGTCGCCACGCTCACCCAGAGCGCGCAAGGTCTTCTCGGCATCGGCATGGGTGGTCCAGGTGCCAGGCTGCGCTTCGTCGGCCAGGCCCAGGCGCTGCAAGCATTGCAAGCGGCCAATCAGCAGCAGACGCTGGCGTTGCAGCTTCGGTTCGTTGAAGCGTCTGACCTGCACGCGACCATCGTCGCCAGCTTCACGTTGCAGCGTGTGATCCAGGCTCGTCCACCGCTCCTGTTCCACCTCCCGCTGCAAGGTCTGCTGGATTTCCAGTTCGGTGCGCGGCCCTAGCCATTCGGTCGCCAGCTCGGCGGCCCGGTGCCGAAAGCCGTGGGCGATGTAGTCGCCCGCGATGATGAGGTCTTTGCCGGTGTCGTCGCGCCCGCGCACGATGAGGTGGGTGTGCGGGTTGTCGGTGTCATCGCCAATGGAGCGTTAAAGACCTCACGCGCCAGGCCGTCACCGCCGCGCTGCAGGACGCAGGCTGCGACGCCTCGCTCCTGCAAGCCGCCTATTTCTCCAATGCCACGCAGGGCCACACGGACGGCCAGCACATGGTACGCGGGCAATTGGCTTTGCGCGCTATGGGCGTACAGGGCATTCCGGTGGTTAACGTGGAAAACGCCTGCGCCAGCGCCAGCACGGCGCTGCACATGGCCGTGCAACATGTGCGCAGTGGCGCCGCCGATATCGTGCTCGCAGTGGGCGCCGAGAAGATGTGCATTGACGACAAGGCCCGCATGTTCGCCGCCTTCGACGGTGCCTGGGACGTGCATGACACCGAAGCCGGTAAAGAGCGCCTGCTGGCCATGGGCCACGGCATCGCACCGCCTCCGGGAAGCCAGTCGCCCCGCCCCTACAGCCTGTTCATGGACGTCTACGCCGCAATGGGCTGCATGCACATGCGTGAATTCGGCACCACGCAGCAGCAGTTCGCGGCGGTGGCCGCCAAGAACCATGGGCACTCCGCGCACAACCCGCTGGCGCAATACCGTGAAGCCATTAGCGTAGAGCAGGTGCTGGCCGCCCCGCCGATCAGCTACCCGCTCACGCTGCCCATGTGTTCACCAGTGAGTGACGGCGCGGCAGCGGCCATCGTTTGCAATGAATCGGGCCTCAAGTGCCTGCAAGGCGATGCCCGCCGTGCCGTGCGCGTGCTGGCCTGCGTGCTGCAGACCGGCAGCGAGCGCGCGTCGAACGACCTCGAAAACCACCTGGTGCGCAAGGCCGCCCACCGGCTCTACGAACAATCCGGCGTGTCGCCCCAAGACGTGGGGGTGGCCGAGGTGCACGACGCCACGGCCATTGGCGAAGTCTTGCAGTCCGAACTGCTGGGCCTAGTTCCCATGGGACACGGCGGCCCGGCGGCCGAACGCGGCGAGACGCGCCTGGGTGGACGCATCCCCATCAACCCCTCAGGAGGGCTCGAAAGCAAAGGCCACCCGATTGGTGCTACCGGGCTGGGCCAGGTGTTTGAGCTGGTGACGCAACTGCGCGGCGAGGCCGGGCCGCGCCAGGCACCGGGCGTGCGCATCGCGCTGGCAGAAAACGGCGGCGGGCTGGCGGGCGTCGAGGAAGCCGTGGCCTGCCTCACGCTGCTGGGCCGCTGAAAAGGAGGTGAAAGGTATGAGCCATTACCCCGACAACATCTTCCCCGGCATGGTCGCCAACCGAGCCGCAGAGTTTCCAGACTTCAAGGTGCTCACCATCGAAGGCGCCGGGGTGCGCCCCGACGAGGTGCGCACTTACCGCCAGCTTTGGGACAACGGACAGCGCATGGCGCAGGCCATGCTCGACCTGGGCATTGCCCCGGGCGAACGCGTGGCCCTGCTCATGGCCAACCACGCCGAGTTCGTCGAGGCCATGGTGGCCGCTGGCATCGTGGGCGCAGCCGTGGTGCCCATCGATCCACGCACCAAAGGCGACAAGCTGCACTTCATGCTGTCCAACAGCCAGTGCAGCGCAGCCATCGCCGCAGACTACGTCCTGCCCCGCCTGCAACCGCTGCGCGAACGACTGCCCGGCCTGCGCTGGGCGATGGCCTTTGCCACCGACGAGGGCGACCGGCCCCTGTCCGACTGGCAGGGCGTTGAGAACTTGGCGGCACGGGCTCCGGCCGATGTGCCCGACCTGCCCCTCCTGACCATCGACCCCGACAGCGCACTGGAGCTGATCTTTACCTCCGGCACCACAGGCGACCCCAAGGGCATCGTGATGACGCACCGGCGGTATTGCCAAACCGTGCGGCTCGGCCCAAGCCTTTTCGGGTACAGCACGGACGACGTGCTGTACTCGGGCCTGTCGCTCACGCACGCCAACGCGCAACTCGTCACGCTCGGGTCGGCACTGGCCTGTCGCCTGCGCTGTGTCCTTTCGCGGCGCTTTACCAAATCGCGCCTGTGGGACATCACGCGCCAGTACGGCGCGACCACGTTCACCTTGCTCGGCGGCATGACCACAGCGGTTTATACCGAACCCCGCAAACCCAACGATGCCGACAACCCGGTGCGCTTCGTTGTCTCCTCCGGCATGCCGGCTGCCATCTGGGGTGAGTTTTCCCAGCGCTTTGGTGTGCAGATCGTGGAGTTCTATGGCGCGGCCGAAGGCGGGATGACCTTCAATCACTTTGGCCAGGGGCCTTTGGGCAGTATTGGCAAACCTCCGCCCTCGCTGCAATATCGCATCGTGGATGAGGCCGGCAACGATGTCCCGCCCGGCCAGCAGGGCGAACTGCTCATGCGCCATGCCAACGGTGCGCCTTTCGTTGTTGAATATTTCGGCAACCCCCAGGCGTCGCAAAGCAAGTGCGCCGGAGGCTGGCTGCGCATGGGCGATGTGGTGCATGCGGACCAAGATGGCTGGCTGTATTTCGACTATCGCCAGGGCAGCGGCATCCGTCGCAACGGCGAATTTATTGCCACCGCATACATCGAGAAGGCGATCGCTGAATCGGGCATGGTCGATGACGTGTACGTCTACGGCATAGCCAGCGCGCAGCTCGCACCAGGAGAAAAGGAAGTCGTCGCCGCCGTTGTCCCCAAGGATGCGGCGACTTTCAACGCGCAGCAACTCTTCGACGTGTGCCGGGAGCACCTGGAGGCCGGCATGTTGCCGGGTTTCATCCAAGTGTTGGCCCAAATTCCCAAGACGGCATCCGAAAAGCCGCAGGACCGCTTCCTGATGGAGGCGTTCGAGCGCGAGCCGCAGAGCGTGCACCGGCGTATGGTGCGGGTTTAAGACTCGGGAGCTCCACCGCTGCAAGGTGGCGGAGATCCTTTCCGTATTGGGTCAACAGTGCAATCCTCGGCTTTGTATGGGTGGATTGCTCAGGCGGAAACCCGCGCCGCCGTAACCGTTGTCTGTTCGGGGTTGATCTTGTCGCCGCAAGGAACTATAAAAAGGACATGTCTACAACCCGCCAAGTTCTCGATGATCCAGTTCTATTGGGGCTGATTCTGACCGCCATAGCTATCAACCTTGCAGTGCTTGGTCTTAAATTGGAGCGACGGCGTGCACATCAGGTGACAGACTGATAGCGGTTAGGTGCAGAGGGTGCTGCTGGGTAATCCTTGACAAGCCCAGGTGCGATTCACCGCACAAATCGATACACTGCTCTACTATGGAAGTAGCACTGGTTATGCCTTCAACGCCTGTATTGATCTACGGGCTCTTTGTCTTGCTCTTCATTCTCATTGCAATCCCCGCGGGGCGAATGATTGATAAGGCCAACAAAGAAACCGACGATTCAATCAGGTTGTTGCTAAAGCGCCGTGACGAGCTACGTCAAATAACTTCAGATAGCGATTATTAATAGGCCGCGCTCAGGTGGTGGCAGCCTGCGCGCAACCCGGTGCCAGTCTTACTTTGAGCGCGTGCGCCAGGGCCCCATGGCGGGCGTGCGCGTTGTTCGCAAGCAGATCTTCGAGTAAGCGACTGGTAGTTTCCCGGTGAATGCGGTTGGGGGTTGGAGGGGGTCTATGGGCATCAGATGACAGGCGTCATGGGTGTTTCATCCGCAGGATCACTTCGCATCTGCCAAGCGTACAAAATCTGCCACGCATATGAGTTCGCTTCCGAGAATGGATCCGACGCGAATCACCAGATCGACAGGCGTGCCCGTGTACTCCGCTCTGTCCAAGGCGCTGGCATCTTCAAGCTTCGGCGGCCGGTCCGGCATTCGCAGAGTGCGAGCAGCCCGCAATTGGGAAGGCAAGCTTGTTCGGTTCAGAAGTTTTAAAGTGAACCCTCTGCGTTCCCGAAAAAGCTTGGCGCGCACGTGAAACAATTCACGACGCCACTCGTATCGAGGCAGCGTCGGAAGCTCCATCTGCCAAGGATCATCTTCGGAAAGATGGCCATTCCAGTGGCGGTGGCGTGCACTGACCAGCGCATTCAGTTGTTTTTTTGTCTTGGGGGCGAAAGCTCCATCCGATAAATCCAGAAATCCCGCTTGCATGCGCTGCGCGAGGGCAATGACAGCCTGCGTGTTGTGAACTGGCAATTCCTGCCATGCGTGCCGCAGGCGCTGCCGGTCTGCGAGCATGTTCTTTTCCCGTGTGCCGAGAGAGTTTTCTTCCGGTACGAAGTCCAGCAGTTGCTGGGGTCGCGGTGCAAGTTCAAGCACCAACACGATCAGAGGCTCCCCCGATTTTTTGTTGCGCAGGCAGTAGCGATAGGTCAGGGTGGTGTACAGCAGAAAGCGGTCTACCTCAACCAGCCTCTCAAGGTCTGAGATCACCGCTTGAGCTCGCTGTCGCAGCTGCATTTCATCAAAAAGGTCAGGCAATCCAGGAATCTCCAACTCCATTACTTTCATTGCCATGAATTGAGTCATTGATACTTGCTCCCTTCGAGGTCAGCAACACGTAGCCACGCCCACGCGGCCAGGAACGCGCAGTGCAGCCCGATGATTGAGTTCGCACTGCCATTTCTATTGCGTAGGGCCCCATCGGAACTTATGACCAGCCAGATGGGAGGGCGGCCATGGCGATGGGTATGGCGCACCTGAGCGAACGAAGCGCCCAGCTGAAATCGCACGGTCTCTTGTGCACGTGCAAGAGCGTCGCTGATCTCACTCTGCCGCTGGTCGGTCGATGACCAGTGCAGGGACATGAGACTGCGGTTGATGCCCGAGTCTGCGAGTAACCCCATGAAACTTTCCCACTCCGATCCAGGGCGCACGGCCAGATGTTGGTCGTCAACGGCACGCTCCCAGTAGCTGGTCGCTCGTTGCAACCGCAAGAATTCAATCTTTCCCATCACATCCGTCAGTTGAAGCCAGCGCCGCTGCGAGAGCCGGGCGAAGTCCGGGCGCATTCCCAGCAAGCGTCCTGATGATTCAAGCAGCGCTTGCATGCCATGGCTGAGGGCATCCAGCATTGAGGGCGTCCTCTTGCCGTGGCGTTCTGCAAAATCTCCGACGGCTTCAACAATCCGGACAACCTGCTGATGGGGCACCGCATGGCGCAGGCCAACTTGTTGCGTCGAGAGACCAGCTGCGATTTCGCGAAGTACTCCCACGACCTGGGCATATGTAAGCGCATGCGACTGCGGCGGCGGCAGCGGATTGGCCGGCACTGTCATTGCGATTGAATCGCTGATGGCAGAAAGAGGAATGCGCAGGGCTACGTCGGTCAGTGATGTTCGAAGAATTTCCGCAGTAAAGCCGCCGCGCCTGGTGGCGCGGCTTGCGCGTTGGCGCAGCGTCTCGGGCGCCTCCCCCGTCCAGGCCGACGTTCCGACATAGTCCAGTGGCAGACGTTCGAGTGCTACGTCGATGGAATGCCTGAGACCAGGCTCGTAGATATGGCAGTAGTGCACGGCAGTTACATGCCCACCGATGTGGCCGACTTCGTTGGCCAATCGATCTAGTGGATTGACTTCATCGTCGTTCTCCTGCAGCAGTATTGCGGCCAGGCGTTGGCTGGCATAGCTGTGGCGAAAGGCATGCAGGCTGATGCTCTCGTCCCCGGTGACTGTTTTAAGCAGCTGATTCAGCCAGAAATACATCCTGCCAGAGTGCGCCAACTCCGTTGGCCGATCTGGTTGCCCAAACAGATAGTCTTCATGGGTGGCAAGTTCTGCCGCACGTCGCGCGAGCCAAGTCCTTACGATCGCCATCGCAGTGATGTCGCGGACCGTCACTCGGCGCCGGCCCTCACGTGACTTCTCTCGGCCGTCACGCAGCTCGCGTGCGATTTCCACCACCAGATGATCCCCTTCGTCAAGAACATTGCCAATGCGCAGCACCAAGAGTTCACCAATGCGCACGGGCGCATTGCCGACAATTTCCAGGGCGGCACCCAGCTGGGCCACAAAGCGGTCTGCTTGTGCATCGCCAGCTAGCCATTCCCGCAGCCGCTCCTTTTCGTGCGGCCAGACCAAGTTGGCACGGACGTTGGCTTCGACCTCGACTTGGAGTAGGCCGGTCGGAAGTGGCGGCACTTGCCACCAGGCACGCAGGAATTGGTGAAGTGCCTTCAGCGCTGCGATGCGGGCGGGACCCATGGTTGCGCTGCCGTTCACTAACTTGCGGAAAATTTCAGCGTAAGTTGTTTCGTTGATGCCATACAACCGAACTTCATTGAGAGCCACATGAAAATCATCGGCCAAAGCGTTCAGGTAGTCCGACGGTGTGGTGGACGCCAGATTTTTCTTGCGCTTGGTACCACGCTCGACGAGGTCCAGGGCAAACGCATGAAGGACGGCACATGCTTCGTCTGCATCGTCTAGGCTGGCGGCCAGTGAATGCAGCCGACGCAGGATCTCTTCACGCTTGCTGACATTTGATCCTTTGGTCGGCGGACGCAGTGCCGCAAGAAGTTGACGGATGAAAGTGGCGCCGCTGCGAACCGAGGCAGGACGCCCAAGAAGGGCGGCTTCAAAGGCGCGTTCGTACACCGGGTAAGAGGTCGTGCCCTGTGGCTCCGGATCGACTTCTTCGGGCAACAGCGCCCGCCTTGTTTGCGCCCGAGCCAGCGCGCTGCGCGGCGTGGCGCTTAAGGGATCTGCACCGCTCACATGGCCGTACAGAACTGGCGGCAGGTGATTCTGCAACCAACCCATGGCAGTTGTGAGGAGCTGTTCCCAGATTGTTTCTAGGGGTGAGACAACACCGCTTTTGAGGGCGCGGGCGCTCAACACGCCCATGAGATGTTCGCGGGCCAACCCATACGGTTGCCACTCCTGTACCCGAGCCAGTGCCAGAGTGGTCCAGACGCTCAGGTGGCGGGCGTCATGACGGGAGCCAATTTTCCAGTCCAACCGCACTGCAGTCTCGAATCTGCGGGCTTGCTGGCAGGCAGCGTATGCGGCTTGCAGTTCGGTGTCGCTGGCGATGCCATCAAATGCAATCAGGCATGCCAGTGTCAGGCCTGCCGGTTCTAGCTCTCGCACGCTCGAGGAGATCACCCAGGACTGAAAGTCCCCGAACTGATGGCTGATGTTGCCGAGATTTTGAGGTTGCAGGAAGTGCATGCGCCGGCTGAGGTCCGGGATGAAAAGCGCACGCTTGAATGAAGATCGGCGCGGTTTTGCCTGATTCATCATTACTCCCTTCGCAACCCAGCCAGGGCTTGGATGCCGACTTCCCGCATGACGACCAGTTGGGTTGCCTCGATGCGACCGAGCGCTTGATGAGGGACGCAGACCTGGGAGTTGGTGTTCCTTTCCAGGCCCACAACTCGATGGCGCATGAAGCTATCAATGTCCCGTGAGCTCAGCCCGCGCTCACGCAGCACGTTTTGCCAGAAGTGTCGGCCGACATTGGGTGGCACCCTGATGGACTCCGGCATCTCCCGCCAGGTGAAATGTGCGCCTGCTGCATGGACCGCCCCGCTGGGGCTGAGTGTCAGAAAAAGCGGACCCGTGCCCTCTACGGCAATACGCAGTCTTTGTGCGAGCAGGAGCCCGTGACGGTCATTAAGCCGTTGCAGACGTTGCACCAGAGCCCTGGCGTGTGCAGCATAGAGGCAAATCTGCTCCCTGACCTGCGCGTTGAGCAGGGCAGGCTGAGCCATGAGTACATCCCCACCCTGCTTGTCGTGCACCACGATTTGATCCTGCCCATATAACAACTCCTCTGCCAGCAGGCGATAACACTGAACTTCGCGTAGTCCAGCGCAAAAGCTGATCAGCGCAGCTGAGTAACGGGTGAAATGAATATGGTGTTCAAGTAGGCGGAGCGCATGTGCGTTTCGTCCTGGCAGAGAAGCTGTGACAGCCTCAGCCAGTGCGGAAAACAAATGCTTGACTCCATCGAGATGCAGGGAGGCGCGCGAGCCGAGAGGTGGCAGTTGTTCAGCCTCCATGGTTGGCATACCCCAGCCCATGCCTCCATAGAGCCTCGTGCAGCCAGTGTGAATCTCCCGGCCCGTCAGACGGGCGTAGTACATACGTGCCGAACCGATCAGGGAAAAGTCTGTGGTTAAGCAGGCGGACACAAGCCGGTCGTTGCCTAGGGCCAGTGAGATGGCGCCGGTGGACTTGCTAGCACGGGCCAGGGAGGCGTGGAGCTTGCAGGACTCGTGTGGAATCAGCGAGTTTCGTGGATCTACCCGCACCCAGTCCACCAAGTCCCCGAGTAGCACCGCTTGCGGATAGATTTGGCTGCGCCGCTGTATCTCCTCTGCCAGAAAGACGGGTAGAGGCAGAACCACGATATCGCCGCTGACTTTAAAAAGGTGTGCAGTCGCCATTGGCGGCTGGGCCCGGTGTGGAAACAGGGTACGCAGATTGAGTAGCAGGCACCCCGTCCGGACGCAGATGCCGAGGATGTTGAATGGTCGGTACCCCGTCACCAATGGCAGGCTTAGCACTAGCAACGGCGGCAAGTTCACAAGCAGCTCCAGTGACTGTATGACTGCGGCACCATCTTTTGCTTCGACCCGTGTGCGCAGCATCGTCGCAGCACGTCGGTAATGCGCGAGAGGGAGGTGACTGTCGTCAATAGCCGCTTGGCGGTGTTTGGGGTTCGGGTAATCAAGACGCCAGCGCAACCTGGCGAGCAAATCCAGTATTGGAGGCCTTGCCGCTGGTCCCCAGCGCCTGCGCGATCCAGGCAGGGTCTATCAACGCGCTGAGCTGCTCGAGGCGATCAGGTACTCGGGGCAGGGTCTCGCGCAAGGCGTTTGCAAGCAGGCTCATCAAGCAAAAAAGGGAACGTGTTGAACACGCTCCCTTTTACTGGATCAAGCCGCCTGCGGGCTTAACTGACTGGCATTGTGCACACGTGCAGGCTTTTTTGTTTTGGGTAGCCATTTCAGCTCAGGCCGCTTAGTTGCTGACATCGCTTCTGCATACCCCGCGGTGCTCGATCAATCCTTTGCAGATTTGACTTGGCGATCCAGCTTCGCAGCAAATTGGAATGTCATTCGCGTGACGTAGGAAAGACAATGGGTTGCGTATTTTTCAGCGTTTTTCCCTCTGCGGTTCTGGCTTTGCACCGCCCGAGGTTCGCTGTAGACATCACTAACTTTGGACAATCTGTTTGAATAACCGGCCTTGCGACGCGCGATTTATTCGGCTCACAAGTGAGTTCCGCATAGGTCAAACGCGGTTGCTTGCGCAGCGGTGGCCCCAAACGAACCGCTCAGCACTACCCAGCTCGTCGCAAAGCTGGCTGACGTAGCGCAAGCCTGCAGCGCAGTAGCGCGTTTGGCGTAGATGGGGCACTTACCCCGCCGTTTAATCTATACGGCGATAGCGACCTTCTCGAATTTCGGTGAAATAGACCTTCCGTATGGTGTCGCCATTGGAATCAAAGACGATTTCCTGCTGCAGACCTTGGTACGGACCACTGCGTGCTACGGCAGCTTTCACGGGCTCCCCCGGTTTTCGGTTTTTCAAGGCTGTGAGTACAACGGTGGCGGCATCGTAGGTCGAAACGGAGCTGTATCCTGGGTTGCGTTGGAACCGTTTGAAGTAAGCGTCGCTGAATTCTTTGAATCGAGGTGATGCGTCGTCGCGGTCGTAGTTCTGTACGATCAACAGGCCCTCGACTACTTCTCCACCCAGGTCGATCAATTGCTCGGTGGCTGCCCATTCGGACGCAGCGATGGGAAGCTTGGGAGCGAGCTTGCGAGCGGCCTGCGCCAAACGCGCAACGTCCAGAGCCCCAGAGATAAAAAGTAGGCCGTCGGGTTTGCTTTGCAGCATCTTGGTCACCACGCCTTCAAAGTCAGCGTCCTTGCTTGACTCGTAGGAAACCTCGGCAGCGACTGAGGCTCCCAGACCTTCCACAGCTGTTCGGAATTCATCCAGCCATGATTGGGTGAAGGAGCGGTTGCGAAGGTCGTAGGCCACCGCAATGCGCTTTTGGCCTCGGCTGTACATCACCTTTGCATAGTCCCCAGCGTTGTCACGCGTGGTGCGGTTGATGCGATACAGGTTGTCATCCTTTCCCTGGAACTCCATCGCGGTGATCGTTGGGCTGATTTGAAAGATGCCTGCTTGTCCGGTGATAGGTACGATCACTGCCGCCATGCCGCTGGTAAACGGGCCCACCACAGCCTCTACTTTGGCGGTAACCAGTTGGTTGGCGGAAGCCTGCGCGGTTTCTTTGCTTTGCGCATCGTCTTTGGCCATGATCTCGACCAATCGTCCGTTGGCCCCTCCCGCCCTGTTGAATTGCTCTACTGCTAGAGTCAATCCGTTCAGTCCGGATTGCCCGTTATCCGAGTTAGGCCCCGAAAGGCCCCCGATGAAACCAATGCGGATAGGTTCGACAGGTTTTTCAGAGCAGGCGGCCAGCACCGCTGCAATCGCAATCAAGAAAGCGGAAACTTTTTTCATGGGCAACCCGATATGTAACAAAATACTTCTACGATAACGCTTTCGTGCTTGCACGTGTCGGTTTGCCCATGAAAAAACTGGATGATCTGTCGGTCTTAGTGCCAGAAAATGAGAACATCACTGGCTTGGGGCACCCACGCCGGTTCGACCGGCGCGGAGCGTGGAACCGCTCCCTGCGGTTCAGGCTGCTAGCTTTGGGAATGATGCCGCTGCTAATGGCATTTCCACTGGTCATGGCAGCACTGAGTATTTTGGGTGGTGATCGGGCCGAAGAGATGCTCTTGTCCAACCTGCGGGGGCAGTTGGGCGCTAGCAGCACCTATCTGGAGCAGACGCGGCGACAAACCGGCCAGCAGCTGGGCCAGCTGGTACGTAGCGAGCGCATACGCACACTCCTCAGCAGCAACAGCGATCCTAAAAATGTGCAGCGTGTGCTGGCTGAGGTGGCTGACAGCAATAATCTGGATTACCTGCTGATCATTGAGGAAAACGGCAGGATAGTTGCAAGCAACTCGGGCCACTCTGCTGGCATGGTGCTGCCTCCGGACTATGTGGTTGAACAGGCTCGGGAGGGCGTCGTCACTTCTGCCTTCGAGCGATTCGAGCCCAGTGTGCTGGAACTGCTGGGCAAAAATCTGCAGAGTCAGGCGATTGCGTCATTGCCAGAGGGTGGCAACCATTCGGCAGAGCGCAGAGGTCTGGCCATACATGCGGCTGCGCACTTTCCTTTGGCGGTAGACGGTCCCAATGCCATGTTGGTAGGCGGTATTTTGCTCAATCGCAATGCGCCCTTGATCGAGCACATGCGAGAGCTTGTCTACCCGGTTGGTACCCTGCCTGACAACACGGAGGGCTTGGTTTTGCTGACGGTGGATGACACCATCATTTCTCTGAGCAGACAACGACGTGAGGGCGGCCGCTTCACAGGTGGACATCTGACTGTGGAGCCCGCTATGGAATTGGCGAAGGGTGAGAAGCAGTGGATGGGACGAACGAGGTTCGGTGATGCCACCTACATGATGGGCATCGATGCAATCCGTGACATTCACGATGGAGAGATCCTGGGCGCAGTGGGGGTGGCGTTTCCCTACGCCCCCTACGAAAGGGCTATCCGGCTGCTGCTGAGTGCCGTTGGCGGCGTACTGGCTGTAACCATGCTGGTGGTGTCTGTCTCCTATTTGGCCGCTGGCAGGGAGATCACCGGGCGTCTTCAGGCGATTGGTCAAGCCATGTCGCGCGTGCGGCAGGGCGACCGCAGCGCTCGCGTCGCTGGTGGGCACCGCCGGGACGAGTTGGAGAAGCTGGCTCGCCACTTCAATGGGTTGTTGGACACGATTGCCCAGCAAGATGCCAGCCAGAAGGTGGCTCAAAAAACCATCGCCGATGAAGCCTCACGTCGTCGGGCGCTGTTCGGGCACGAGCGCGATGGCGTGGTTATTCTCAATGAAGACGGCTCTGTATTTGAGGCCAACCCTAGTGCAGCCCGGATGCTGGGCTACTCAACTGATGAGTTGCGAGGCATGCACGCTTCAGCCTGGGATGCCAAATTCAGTGCTGCCGAGATTGCTGACGAAATCCGTACGACGCGCAATGAGGGTGAATTGCTGGAGACCGTGCACCGACGCAAAGATGGCACCACCTATGCAGCAGAAATCACTACCAGCAATGTGCGGTGGGGTGATCGCACCTTCATCCTGACCAGCCAGCGAGACATTTCTGAGCGCAAAGCCGTAGAGGCTGAGTTGGGTCGTTACCGCATCAATCTGGAGCAGTTGGTCGAGCAGCGCACTCGCGAGCTGAACGACCGTACCGCCCAGTTGGACACCATTTTTGCTCTGAGCCCTGATGGCATGGTGTCTTTTGACCGCCAAGGCCATGTGGCTTCTGTGAATCAGGCGTTCCTGCACCTGACGAAGCTGGACAGTGGCAAGGTTCAAGGCTTGGATGAGCAGGCTTTTGAGGAGGTGTTACGGGCATTATGTCGTGAGCCCCTGTCCTTCTCAGGATTCGAGGGCCTCCGCCGAGGGGGCGGTTCGGGCTCCGAAGGCCCGAGGCCGCTGCTGGAAATGGCGGGGCCAGGTGGGCGTGTGCTTGAACTGCGTCTGAAGTCCTCCGAATCGGCGTTCGTTTCGCAGGTTCTCTACATTCGCGATATCACGCGTGAGACGGAAGTCGACCGCATGAAGAGTGAGTTTCTGACCACTGCAGCCCATGAACTGCGCACCCCGATGGCCAGTATCTACGGCTTCTCCGAACTGCTTTTGCTGCGCAAGTTTTCGGACGAAAAGCGGCAAGAGCTGCTGGAAACCATTGCCAGGCAGGCGACTCGCATGTCCACCATCATCAATGAGCTGCTGGACCTGGCACGCATCGAGGCACGGCAGGGCCAGGATTTTGTGATGGAGACAGTGCCGTTGCAGGACATTGTGCGCCTGGTGGCTGACGACTACAGCCCACCGACAGGGCGTGCTCGGCCCGTCCTGTCTGACTGCGAGGTGCCGGTGTATGTGAAAGCTGACCGTGGCAAGCTGCAACAGGCCATCCTGAATGTGCTGTCGAACGCTTACAAATACTCCCCTGATGGCGGGGACGTGGTCATTGAGTGCCAGCTTCAAGACGATCGCCGGTACGTGGCCATCACCATTCGCGACCAGGGCATGGGCATGTCGCCAGAGCAGTTGCAGCGGGTCTTTGAGCGCTTTTACCGTGCCGATGCCTCAGGTCACATTCCGGGGACGGGGCTGGGCATGAGCATCGTCAAGGAAATCATCGAGATCATGGGCGGCAAGGTCAGCGTGAACAGTGAACCTGCCATGGGCACCGCTGTCACGATCCTTCTGCCTGTGGTCGCTGTTGCCGAGGCGTAGTGCAAGATCAATCAGTTGGGCCTTGACCAAACAGATCGGAGCGTGCCGATTCCGTGATCGCCACCACGCAGGGGTGGCTGATGCGCCGCTCCACTGAAATGGCGAAGAACTCCTCCACCAGTTCGTTTGAACTACCAATGACTTCCACCCCAAACTGGGCTTGGGTCTCTTGCTCCAGAACGGTGGGTGACGTGAAGATACCCCGGCCTTCCCGCCCGAAGGCGTTCATCAGAGCGCTATCGTCGAACTCTCCCACGATGCGAGGCTGCAGGTGGTGTTTGTTGAGCCAGTGGTCGAGTTGCTGGCGCACCGAAGACTGAGGCCCTTGAATGAGCATGGGCGCCCCGTGAAGGCACTGGGGAAAGGCGCCCTGCAATTCTTTTTTGAGAGACGGTGCGCAGAAAAAGCTCATGCTCGATGAACCCAGGGCGTGGTTGAACGCGCGCACGCCGATTTTCTTGGAGGCTGGTTCATCGGCTAGCAGCAGGTCGAGCCGGTGGATGCTGAGTTGCGCCAGCAGCTCGGGGAATTTGCCCTCGTGGCATGTCATGTGCACCTGTTCGTGCATCCCTAGCGCGGGCTCCAGCAAATGGTAAGCCACCGATTTGGCGACCGAGTCGGCCACACCCACCTTGAACTCCAGTGGTTTGGCTTGCCCTCTGGGCAGGCGGATGGATTTTTCAAGCTCATCACTCAGCGCAAAGATCTGCTCTGCGTACCCCAAGGCGATGCGGCCCTCGTTCGTCAATTCCAGCTCGCGTCCGCGTTTGCGAAACAGTTCATGGCCCAGCCATTCCTCCAGCTGGTTGATCTGTCCCGACAAAGTTTGGGGCGTGGTGTGCAATTGCTCACCGGCGCGCATTACACCGCCCGCCTTGGCTGCGGCCCAGAAGTAGCGCAGATGTTTGAAGTTCATGGTGGCAAATTATTTGCGAAAAACGAAGTATTTTGTTGAATAAAACGAATAGACGCGAAGTATTGATTTCTTTAGAGTACAGGGCTGGCAAGGACAACACACCTTGTCTGCGGTATTGCACATTCGTGTTCAGAAGGAGTTGCCATGCGTATTACGACCCGAGGAAAAGTCGCTGTATCGGCCATGACGGACCTGGCCCTGCATCAGAGGATGAAGCCGGTGTCGCTGACGACCATCAGCCAGCGTCAAGGCACATCACTTTCTTACCTGGAACAGTTGTTCAGCGCACTGCGTCGCGCAGGGCTGGTGGAGAGCACGCGTGGGCCAGGGGGCGGCTACACGCTGGCTCGCAAGCCCGAGCAAATCGCTGTGGCGGAAATCATCCTGGCGGTGGAGAACATGGAGGTGGATGACTACCAGCCCCTCACGCCGCCCCAGGTGGCTCAGCTCAAGGCCATGACGGGTGAGCTGTGGGTATCGTTCAATGCCCGGGTGCTGGACTATTTGAAGTCCGTTTCGCTGCGCGACCTCATGACTCAGGCGCAAGCCCAGGGTGTGGTTGCGGCGCCCGAGCAGTCGACTGCTGCACCGCGCAAGGCGCTGGGGGTGGTGCCTGTGAAGCGCCCATTGATGTCACGTCTGCAAATTCCCAATTCGGTATTTGCATTGGGCTCGATGCCGCTGGCCCCCCGGCGCTGAGTTTTCGTCTTTGGAAGTTTGCGGGGGATTGATCCCCTGCGGTGAGCCGCATCTGACCTGCAGACCGCAATGCACAGCCAACGCTGATTCAGCGCTGGCTGTGCATTTGCATCAGCTCAAGGACGGATCCGCCGCCATGTTGTCGAACTTCTTGAAGTACTGACGAGCCATCGCCACCAACTGCGCATCGGTAGGGTGGTCGGCCGCCACGGAATCCACCACAGCGGCAGCGACCGCTGCGTTGTGCTTGCTGCACCAGTCGCGGAACTGGTTGCGAGCCAGGCCGGGGCCGCACAGCAGGACTTCATGGGTGCCTTGCAGTGCTTTGGCGGTGTCAGCAAAGAACGCGCTGGTGTCGTCGTTCTTGCCCTGGTGCTTGTGGTGGCTGCGCGATTTGACGCGCTGGGCTTCCATGTGTTCGCGGTCAAACATCACCACGTGGGCTTCGGAATGGTCCATCCAGACGACGGCGTGAAAAGTGCTCATGGGTCAACTTTCTTGAAGTGAAAAACATCTGCCCGCGCGGGGCAGTTCTTGGAACCGTGGGTTATTTGGCGGGCCGGGCGTGGCGTTCTGCGGCCTCTTGGCAGGGCAGGCAGCGTGCAACCTCGGGGGTTGCCTGCAAGCGGGCCGGCGCAATGTCCTGGCCGCAGTCGGTGCACTCGCCGTAGGTGCCGGCATCCATGCGTTCCAGCGCCGATGCGATGGCGTTGAGCTGTGCCGACTCGTGCTCTTCTATGGCAAATTCGAGTGAGCGTTCGCTGGCCACCTGGGCTCGGGAGTCTTCCGCGTGGCCGAAATGCTCGGCCGCAGCTTCGACCCGGCCCACGTTGCCGCCGCGCTGTTGCGCAATCTGGGCGAGGATGCCGGCTTTGTGATCCAGCAGCTGCTGGCGTAACGATGCGACCTGGGTCTTGTCCATGCGGTCAACTCCTGGAAAGTGATTGAACACCTTCATGGTGCGCCTGCTGGGTGATAGGCGTGTTGACGCAAGTCAATTTTCTGGCGCGTCTCGGCGACCGCCGCTAGCGGACCTGGAATGGTCACTGACTTGGGAGCCGAGGGCTTATTTGCGCCGCGCGAGCATCTCCGCCGTGCTGGTTTTGCGGTCTGCATTGATGCGCTGTACGTGCGGGCGTTCGGCCATGCGGGCCAGGTAGTCGCGCACGGGCAGTTCTGCCAGGTAGTCCCGGCCATAGATGGCCTTGGTGGCTGAGCTGACCAGGGGCAGATGCACGATGGCGGCGCAGTCGGCCATGCTGAAGCTGTCGCCCGCCACGTAGGGGGCAAAAGACGCCAGCTTGGCAAAGGCCGCGATGTTCTTCTCCAGTTGAATGCCCACTTTCTCCCGTGCGGCTTCACTCACCGTGCCACCAAAAAAGGCTTGGGGGTAGAGGTTGCGGGCGACCAGTTCCAGATGCAACTCCATGAAGGTGATCAGTTCGCGCACTTTGGCGGCCGCGAACGCCTGGGCGGGGACGAGGGCCGGAGTGGGGTAGGCGGCCTCGATGTAGTCAGCAATCACTGCGGATTCGCAAAGCGGGCCTTCGGGGGTGAGCAGATAGGGCACCTTGCCCAAGGGTGAAGCTGTCAGATCGGTCTGGCCCACCCAGGCAAGCTGCTCCTGAAAGGGCACGCCTTTTTCAAACAGCGCAAGCTTGACCTTGTTGTAGTAATTGCTGGCAGAAAAGCCGCAGAGCGTCAGCATGGGGTGGTCTCCTGAAGGTTGTAAAAAAATGGGGCGCGAGTGTTTCCACATCCTAGAAGCCCGTGCGCAAAGCGGGCGTCGCGGAGTTGACCTGGGTCATGAAGCGAAAAGGTCTATCCCGCCCTGCGCAGGGGGCGCCTACAATTCCGCCACATGCCACCCTTGCCCCTGCAAACCCTTCGCAGCCTTCGATGGCTCGCCCGCCTCGTGTTGGCGTGGTTTGTGTTGTCGATAGGGGTTGCCGTGGCGTCGCCCTTGGTTCACCCCAAGCCGGTGGAGTTGATCTGCCTGGGCTCGGGGGCCGTCAAGCTGGTGGTCAAGACAGACGATGGCGCGCAAGACATGCCCAGCCACACGCTGGACTGCCCGTTGTGCGTACACGTAGGCGCACCGCCGCCCATATCGCAGACCCGGCTGCCAGAGGTGCATCCACTGGCGCACGCGTTGCTTCCTATCCCCGCTGCGCACATTGCGGCCCGCACGGCGGCGCCGCTGCCGCCACGCGGCCCTCCGGTCATTTCTTGATTTGCTATTGATTTAATAGCTGCTGGCGCTTGCCTATAAAGCGCTAGAGGCCTATTTGACTCAATAGCAAAGGCGCTGTCTGCTTTGGCTGCAGATGCTTGGCGCTGGGTTGGCCCCGCTGGTTCGCGCCCCTGGCGTTACCGGCACCTGTGCTGCCTCTGCTGCGATAGCGCTCCATCCCCTGTTCCTTGCCCCGCGTGTTGGGCACAGACCAAAGCCTATGTGGCAAGTCTGGCCCGCAGTTCTCCATCCTGCTTTTGTCTGCTTGTTTTTTAGGAGTGATTCCATGTTTTTGATTCGTAACCCCCTGGCCCGCCACCTGACTGCTACCTTTGTCCTGACCTGCGCACTGAGTGGTGGCGTCTGGGCGCAAGCCGCCAACGTGAAGGTGGAAGGCGCCTGGGCGCGCGCCACCGTGCAGGGCCAAAAGGGCACTGGCGCGTTCATGAAGATCACCGCGCCTGAAGGCGCGAAACTGGTCGGTGCCTCGTCGCCCGCCGCTGGCGTGACGGAAGTGCACGAGATGAAGATGGAAGGCGACGTGATGAAGATGCGCGCCATGCCCTTCCTCGATCTGCCTGCCGGCAAGACGGTGGAACTCAAGCCCGGTGGCTACCACATCATGCTGCTGGACCTGAAGGCCCCCCTGGCCAAGGACACCACCGTGCCCGTGAAGCTGACCTTCAAGGACGCCAAGGGCGTGGAAAGCACCCAGGAGCTGACCCTGCCCGTGGCCACTTCGGCCCCTGGCACGCCTGCCATGCCCGCAGCCGGTGCTGCGGGCCACGGGCATGGCCACGGCGCTGCCAAGCACTGAAGTCACCCTGGGGCCTCGGGTGATGCAACCCCGCACCGCCGCTGTGGCGGCGCGCTGCGGGGCACTCCCATCGCCAGCGGCCACGGGTTGGAGTAAGCTGCCTTGCGACCTGCTCAGGGGCATTCGGGCCGACATGCGTGCGGCGCTGAAGGGCTCCTTGGCGGGACTCCCACTTCCTTCTTTTCCTGCAAGGCGGCCATGAGCGACACATCCCACTTCAGTTTTGGCAAATTCGTCCCCGGCTTTGATTTTCTGCAAAGCCTGGCCAAGGGGGCTGCCAGTGGCATTCCGCAAATGCCGCAACTCTCGCACTGGGTGGCGCCCACCCTCAGTGTGGAAGAGCTGGAAAAGCGCATTGATGAACTCAAGGCCGTGCAGTTCTGGCTGGAGCAAAACTCCCGCGCGCTGGCCGCCACCATCCAGGCCCTGGAAGTGCAAAAGATGACCCTGGCGACCCTCAAGGGCATGAACGTGAGCATGGGCGACGTGGCCAATGCCTTCAAGTTCCAGGGCAGTGACGCGGTGATGCAGGGCATGCAAAAAGCGGCCGATGCCTTCAGCAGTGCGGCACGGCCTGCCGCGCCGCAGGCGGCTGCCCCCGCGCCGACCCCTCCGGCACCGGCTCCAGCCCCTGCGCCAGCTCCTGCACCCAGCCCCGCCCCGGCACCCGAGGCCGCTGCCGATGCCCCCAAGGCGGAAGCCCCTCGCAGCCCTGGCGTGGTGGACCCACTGCACTGGTGGGGCGCGCTGACCACCCAGTTCCAGGAGATTGCCGCCAACGCATTGAAAGACGCCAACCACCACGGCAACCCCCTGGGCGCCACGCAGCACCTGGCCAAAGATGCGTTGAAGAAGGCCACCGACATGGCCAGCCACCTGGCGGCCCAGGGTGTGCAAAGCCTGCAGGAAGTGGCCCGCGCCGCGCAGGCCGCCAAACCTGCCGCGGCCCCACGCAAGGCGCCGTCTCGCTCCGCTGCGGCACCCAAAACCGCCCCCGCCAAATCTGCTGGCAGCAAGCGCGCGGCGCCTGCACCGGCGGGCAAGTCAGGCCGTGCTTCCGCCAAAGCGCCCGCCGCCCGCAAAACTGTAGCCAAGAAGGCGCCTGCTAAAAAGGCTCCCGCCAAGTCATCGCGCCAGCGGTGAGGGGGGAGTAGGCACACCCACCGCAGGTGGCGCGATGGCCGCATTTCTGCGTGGTCAAGCGGGCCGGGGCCTGCCAGCTTTGCCCCGGCGCGCTAAAGTGGGTGGACTATGACTCTTTTTCCTACTGGCCATGCCACCCATCCCCAGTGGCGCATGGCGGCGGCGCTGGTTCTCGCGCAGCTGCGCGCTCAAATGGCGCTGCCCGCCTATGCCGCGGCGCCCACGCTGGGTTTGCTGTACATCACCGACCACTACGCCCATGACGCGCGTGAACTACTCGACTATCTGGCCAGCGAGCTTCCCGAGGTGACCGACTGGAGCGGCACCGTGGGGGTGGGCGTGTCTGCCAACAACGCCGAGTATTTTGATGAACCGGCCCTGTCGGTGATGCTGCTGGACGTTCCCGCTGACCAATACCGCGTGTTCTCGGGCGTGGCGCCGCTGCCGCGCCACCCCGCCAGCGGCTTTGTCGCTCAGACCGCCTTGGTCCACGCCGATGGGCACACGCCCGACCTGGCCGAGCTGCTGCAGGAAATGGCCGACCGCACCGAAACCGGCTACCTGTTTGGTGGCCTCAGTGCCAGCCGCACCGCCAACGTGCAGTTTGCCGTGGGCGGCAACGGCAACATGGCCGGGCAAGGCGCAGCCAGTGGGGTGTTCGACGGCGGCTTGTCGGGCGTGGCCTTTGGGCCCCAGGTGCCGCTGCTGTCGCGCGTCACGCAGGGCTGCCAGCCGGTGGGCCCGCTGCACACCATCACGGCAGCCAATGACAACGTGGTGCTGGAGCTGGACCATGAACCCGCCCTGGATGTGCTGCTCGATACCCTGCAGGTGACGCTGGACGGCGACCCCCAACCCGCCTTGCGCCGCGTGCGCGCCACCTTGGCCGGGCTGGTGGATGCCGGCGCGCAGCCCCTGGGGCGCCAGCGCACGGGCCACTTTGGTACCGACACGCGGGTGCGGCACATCATTGGACTGGATGGCGCGCGGCGCGGCGTGGCGCTGGCTGAGCATGTGCAGCCCGGTATGCATCTGGCTTTTTGCCAGCGCAACGTGACTGCTGCGCGGGCCGACCTGATGCGCATCTGCGCCGAAATTCGGGAAGAGCTCTCGCCCCAGGACATGGAGCCCGCGCCAGCCGCAGAACGCAGTGCCCAGGCGCAAGGCGCCGCAGCCCCGGCGCCCGGCACAGGTGCCATGACCAGCCCTGCTGGTGCTGCGCAGGGCCGCACCATCCGGGGCGCTATTTATGTGAGCTGCTCGGGGCGGGGTGGGCCGCACTTTGGTGGGCCGAGCGCTGAGCTGCAAATCGTGCGGCACGCCCTGGGCGATGTGCCCCTGGTGGGTTTTTTTGCAGGCGGCGAAATCGCGCACCAGCAGCTGTATGGCTACACCGGTGTGCTCACGGTGTTTACCGATGCGTGAGGCGGCTGAGCCCAGCTAAGAGCGGCTAACAAAACTCAGCGAAGCGGTTCTGGCTAGGCGCTGTGTCGTCGGCAGTACGAGCAGTACGACAAGACACAGCAACGACGCCAGAAGAGTTTTGTTAGCCGCTCTAAACCAGCTGGCAGCCTGCTTCAGCCCCCTTCGGTTGGCAGGCCCTCGGCGTCCCACTCGGGCAGGCCGCCGCGCATCCAGTAAACGTTGCGAAAGCCTTTGTCGGCAGCCACCTTCGCGGCCTTGTAAGACTTCCAGCATTCCGCCCCGTTGCAAGAGAAGATCAGGGCCTTGCTGCGGTCCAGCGTTTCCAGGGCCTTGAAGTCGTCCTGCTCGGGGTTGAAGGCCACGTCCTTCAGGCTCTTTTCGCCGTAGGCTGCCCACACCGCGCCGCGAATGCGCTTGGCGCGGTATTCCTTTTCGGTGCGGGTTTCCACCACCACGGCGCCCTGGCCCTGCAGTTCCACCACATCCTTGGCGCTCACCCGCTTCACGCCCGGCAGGCTGGTGGGGGTGAACAGCCCGAGTTCCGCCACTTTCTGGTATTCCTGCATTTCGGGGCGCAGGCCCGTGGGTGCCAGGCCTGTACCGCTGGATGCGGTGCTGAGCCACTGCGAAAGCTTGCCGCGCACCTCGCTGGGCAGTTCCTTGCGCACCACGGCGCTGAAGCCGCCGGGCACCGGGCGCGAGGTGGCCAGCACCTTGGCCGCACCGGGGAACGTGGCCGACCACTGGGCCCATTCTTCCGCCCGCACCACGGTCGCGTCGGTGGTGCCCAGGGTGAGCGCACTCAGCCCGGCTTGCGGGTATTTTTCGTGGCGCACGCTCTTGAGGTCTTTGAACGACAGACCTGCCTCGTTCAGCATGCCGCGCCCCATGTAGCTGTAGACCGAGTCCTGCTGCGGCAGGTACAGGCGCTTGCCCTTGAGGGCGCCCACCGATTCGATCTGGGGCAGTCCCACCAGCACATAGTGGTCAGACTTCTGGCTGCACCCCACCAGTTCGTAGCCCCGCTGCAATGCCGACGCAGCCACCTGGGGCGGGCCGATGAAGATGTCGTAGCCCCCGCTGCGCGTGGCGCGCATGGCGTCGGCCAGGTCTTCGGTGGTGGTCACCGTCACGGTCTGGCCGCTGGCTTTGGACAAGCCCGCCTCCAGCGCACTGCGCAGGATGGAGTTCCCGGCTTTCTTCTCGGTCGGCTCCACCGCGACGATGGCGGTGAGCTGCGCGTGTGCCATGCCGCCCGCCAGTGCGCTGATCCACAAAGCGCCCCACACGAGACGATGGATGGTGCCTGGGTGCATGGTCTTTCCCTTCGAAGTGGTTGCTGGTGGGCCGTGCTGCGCTGCGGTGCGTGAGGCCACGCAGAGCATGGTGGATTTTTGTTAAGTAAGTATTAAGGCAATGCTGAACAAGTAACGTCATATCCATCGCACAGCCATTTGAATGCCAAATGGCCCGCAAAGATACTGTGCTTTGCCCCACAGGGCCTGTTTCGGGAGCCTTTGAGCCCCCTTCGGACCCTTACGGGCGCACCTGTCCCTGCAGGCGCCCTCGGGCAAGGTAGATATTGGCCAGCGCCAAGGCCGTGAACGCACGCGTGGCGTTCTTTTGCAGCCCGCGATAGCGCACCTTGGTGAATCCCCACAGGCGCTTTACCACCGCAAAGACATGCTCGACCCGAGCGCGCACCCGTGACTTGTTGCGGTTCTTGGCCCGCTGAACTTCGTCCACCTCGCCCGCACGGCGGGTGCGCTGGTTGGTGAAGTCCTTGGCCCTGGGGGCTTTGCTCGCTATCAGTGTTTTCTGGCTGGCATAGGCCGAGTCGCCGTACACGCGTCGCTCATTGCCATGCAGCAGATCGGGCAGTGGGTGTTTGTCGTGCACGTTGGCCGCCGTCACCACGGCGCTGTGCGCCAGCCCGCTTTGGCTGTCCAC